>JAGALG010000255.1 GCA_017848075.1 Oscillospiraceae bacterium
AGATTACAGAGCAAAAAAACAGTCCCGGGTCATAAGACCCGAGACTGTTTTTTATAAAAGGAGAGAAAGGTCAGAAATTAGTCCCACCAAGAACCGTCGTTGGTGTTTTCATTGTAACCCAGATCAGCGTCAGGCAGCAGTGGGTTCCATGCCATATCCAGAACAGCTGCAGCATCATCGGTAGAGGTCAGCAGATCCAGACGGATGTAGTCATCAATGATGGTTTTCAGAGCTGCTTCTGCCATTGCGTCACTTGGACCAAACTGCAGGGAGTTCCACAGCTCAACATGTTTGGACATTTCACCGGACAGCAGATTATCATCCATCAGAATCTGAACAGCTTCTTCTGGGTTCTCGCGCATCCAGTCGCCAGCCATTTTAATGCATTCGGTTACTGCTTTTGCCATGTTTGGATTTTCTTTGATGAAGTCATTGTTCATAACAACAACGCAGCAAGGTTCCTGAGCAAAGTCTTCGTCCATCAGGGAACGGATGACACGCAGTTTACCGTCTTTTACCATGTCGTATGCCCAGCTGTCACCGGTAACCAGACCAGCAATCTCGCCGTTTTCCATAGCGTTGATGCAAGCGTCGGTTTCAACTACGGTGATTTCAACATCGTTCAGTGGGTCAATGCCGTCGTGGTCCAGCATACGGGACAGAATGTTGTAAGAGGAGTTACCGATACCGTTTGGTGCGGAGATTGCTTTACCGATCAGGTCCTGAGTGGTTTCGTACTCGGAGTCAGCCAGAACGAACAGGGACTGGCAGCCGATGTGTGCGCCGGCTACGAAGGTGTAGTTAACACCATTGGTGCAAGGTACCAGCATGGTAGCGATATGGTTGATGTTTACCTGAGCCTGGTTGGAACCCAGAGCTTCCAGAGTAGCAACACCTTTCAGCTGTTCTGCTTTGATGCCGTACTGTTCGTACAGACCCAGTTTCTGAGCAACATAAGGAGCGGAAGTGCAGTTGCCGCTACCGTAAAGATAGGTCAGACCAGCTTCGTACTGTGGCTCGGATTTCATTGCTTTGATTTCTTCTTTGGTCAGGGCGGAAACTTTCAGATCGTTCTCAACGAAGGTGAAGTCGTCAGAAGAGCCGGAGTTTTCTTTGTTGGTTTCGCTGCTGCAAGCTGCCATGGACAGAGTCATAGCGGCTGCCATCAGGAACGCAAGGATGCGTTTGTTCATAGGGGAATTCCTCCTGTCATTGTAATATCTGTCAATATGTGACAGATTGATTGCGATTTCAATTTATCATAAAGGGCATCGAAAGCCAAATAGATATTTTCACTTCCGAAATGAAAGGAGATTAATATTGTTGATAAAGAAATCACATTCTTTTATATAGAAATCAAAAAAATACAGCTATGGAAAGATTATGTTATGATGGTAAAATTTTAAAATAAAAATATTGGATTTTTTGTTTGAAAAGTGCTTTTTCGCAAAGATAAGGCCTGAATCAGGATGCCGATCTTCCTTTGCTGGACGCTCCGATTCTTTTATGCTACAATGAACTTATCCAAACAGGAGAAGTTGTCAAAAATAGATTCGAAGGGAGCAGTTACAGTGAACGATACCTTAAAAACAATCAACAATCGTGTTTCTTTGCGGGGCTATGATAAAAAGGATATTTCTAAGGAGGATCTGGATGCTATTCTGGAAGCAGCAATGCGTGCGCCGACAGCGGGCAATCAGATGCTTTACTCTATCATTGTTGTAAAAGATGAGAAAACCAAAAAGATTCTCAGCAAAACTTGTGACAATCAGGCGTTTATCGCGACAGCTCCAGTGATTTTGCTGTTTTTGGCTGACCACCAGCGCTGGTTCGACTATTATGAGCTGAATGGTGTGGGTGAATATTGTGAGGAGCATGGTCTGCTCTTTGAGGCACCGCAGGAGTCTGACCTTCTGTTGGCCATTGAAGATGCGATGTGTGCTGCGGAAAATGCGGTAATCGCTGCGGAATCGTTGAATATTGGTTCCTGCTATATCGGCGATATTGTAGAAAATTATGAGATCCATAAAGAATTGTTCGATCTGCCGGATTGGGCATTCCCGATCGGGATGCTTTGTTTGGGATATTATCGTCCGGAGCAGCCTCGCGTGATAAAAGAGCGCTTTGACCGGGAATATATCGTTTTTGAAGAAAAGTACCGCCATCTGAATGCAGAAGATTACAGCAAAATGTTTGCTTCCAGAGAGAAAATTTACAGGGAGGACAATCAGTACAAGGCAAAGAATTTTGCCCAGATGTTCTACGCTCGTAAGACGGGAGCTGTCTTTAGCAAAGAGATGGCTCGTTCCGTTCGGGTAGCAATGAAAAAATGGGATGGACGGATTTTGAATAAGAGGAAGATTCATGATTAGTATCAAAGAATATGAAGAAGAGCGGGACTTTGAATCGATTGTAGAATCCTGCAGAAAAGAACAGTGGGTCAGATTTTACGGTCCTAAAAAAGATTGGTTTCGTCAGGCACTAAAAACATCGGAAAGCTATGTAGCTTTCGTGGACGAGCAATATGCCGGTTTTGTCCGCGCATTGACCGATGGTTTCTTCACTATTTTCTGTTGTGAAATTATTGTAGAGAAGGAATACCGTCGGCAAGGAGTCGGAAAAGCGCTGCTGCAGACATTGAATGATAAGTATCCAAGCTGTGTAATTGATGTAATCAGTGACAATGATGCCTTTTATGAAGCGAACGGATTTAAAGTGCTCGCCAATGGAATGAGGCAATTTTAAAGCAATAAAAAAGCAAGGTGCAATCAACACCTTGCTTTTTCCTTTATTGCAGTTTAATTTGGTCTGTCACCAACGCTTCTCAGCATGGTTCTAACGGAGTTTTGCAGCAGCCGGCGTTCTTCCTCAGTCATGATCGTCTGATGAGCCAAAACCTGTTGTGCAGCCTCCTGCGCCTGCATCAGAAGCTGCATATCGCTGCTGAGATCGGCAATTTTCATCTGCGGAAGGCCGTGCTGACGCATGCCAAGGAAATCGCCGGGGCCACGAGCCTTCAAATCATATTCGGCGATTTCAAAGCCGTTGTTGGTCTTATGCATCATGTTGAGTCGCTCCAAAGTATCCTCCTGTCGGTTGTCGGAGACCAGAATACAGGTGGATTTTTCTTTGCCACGACCAACACGGCCGCGGAGCTGGTGCAGCTGACTAAGACCAAAGCGTTCCGCGTTTTCAATCAGCATGACGACGGCATTGGGTACATCGACGCCGACCTCGATTACTGTAGTGGATACCAGAAGCTGGATTTCTCCATTTTTGAATTGTTCCATTACGGCATCTTTCTCTTTGGCCTTCATTTTGCCATGAAGCAAGCCGACGCGATAGCCGGAGAAGGCCTTGGCTGCTAGTTCGGCGGCATGGTCACTGGCGTTGGTCAATCCCATATCTACTTCGCCGTTTTCTACCAATGGGCAGACGATATAAGCTTGCAGACCGCGATCCAGGTGATCCTTAATATAGTTATAGGCACCTTTTTTCTTCGTGGAATTGATCACAAAAGTGTCGATTTTTTGACGGCCGGGCGGCAGCTCATCCAGTATAGACACATCCAGGTCTCCGTAAACCATGAGAGCCAGTGTGCGGGGGATGGGGGTTGCAGACATGACCAGAGTGTGGGGATTTTGAGACTTACTGCTTAATTTTGCCCTTTGTGCCACACCAAAGCGATGCTGTTCGTCGGTAACTACCAGTGCCAGATCGGCAAAGGTCACATCGTCGGAAATCAAGGCATGGGTGCCGATAATCACATTCGCTTCACCGGATTTGATCCGCTGTTTGGCCAGATTTTTCTCTTTTGCCGTCATGGAACCGGTCAAAAGCTGAAGCTGCAATCCTAAAGGCTCCAGGAATTTGCGGAGACTGTCATAATGCTGTCGAGCCAAAATTTCCGTTGGCGCCATCATGGCAGCCTGGAACCCATTTTGACAGGCTGCGTAGATACCGGCTGCAGCTACCAGTGTTTTACCGGAACCAACATCACCCTGAATCAGACGATTCATTGGCACAGAAGAACTCATATCCCGGCACAGATCCCCGATGGCTCGTTTTTGTGCATTGGTAGGGGTGAAGGGCAGAGACTGATAAAACGGCTCTAAATTGTGGTTTTGGCAGCAGTAAGAAGTGGCGGCACTATGTCTGCTTTTTACCGATGCTAAGGAAAGCGCCAAAGTAAAGAACTCCTCAAAAATTAAACGGCGCTTGGCGATCTCCAACGCCTGTGGATCTGATGGTAGGTGAACATTACTGAGAGCATAATGGAGATGACAAAGGGAATACTGTTGACGAAGACTTTGAGGAATCGGATCCGGCAGATCTTCATCAATCAGAGACAAGGCTTGCTGTACGGATGCGGAAACCATTTTTGAAGTGAGCCCTGCGGTCAAAGGATAGATTGGAATGATACGAGTAGGGCCATCCAGCGGGAAGATCAGGGGCGCATTCAAGCCGCCGCTGACCATTTTTCCGTAAAACAGGTATTCTTTTCCTACTTCCAGTGTATCCACCGTATATTTAGCGTTAAAGAAGGTCACATTCATGGGGCCGCTGTCATCGCTGATCTTGACTTTGAAGACAGACAGGCCTTTACGAATCCGTTGCTCCCGGCCTTTTGCAATGACCATGGCACGGATTGCACAAATCTCTCCGCTGTGGCAGTCAGCGATCTCCTTGGTTTGGGACAGATCCAGATAGGAACGAGGGAAGTAATACAGGAGCTGACCGATGGTTTCGATATGAAGTTTTTTATACAGCTGCGCCCGTTTTTCACCGACGCCCTTGAGAAATTGAATGTCTGTGCTGAAAGAAAGCATCCTGTCACCTCCAAATCCAGTATAATTCTATTGTACTGAATTTTACTAAAAAAGTCACTGAAAAAAGTTTGAAAAAATTTTAAAAATAGTGTTGACAGATCGAAAAGTGCGTGATATAATAATCATCGTTGTGAGAAACACAACAACTCAATAGATGACTTACTAGCTCAGCTGGCAGAGCACCTGACTTTTAATCAGGGTGTCCGGAGTTCGAATCTCCGGTAGGTCACCAACGAAAGGCTACCGGAAATATTCGGTAGCTTTTTTGTTTTATCTGCGTATTTTGGAAAGGTGGATGTGTATGCAGCCAGTTGTATTTATTACAGGTGCTTCTCGTGGAATCGGTCGGGCGACCGCAAGAAAATTTGCAAAAGAAGGCTGGCAGGTGGCAGTCCATTATCATAACGCTCAGGCAGAGGCGGAAAATCTGGTGGCTGAACTGCAGGAGTGGGGCTGTAATGCCCGCTGCTTCCGAGCCGATGTGCGGGACGGAAGCCAGCTTCGTGCGGCAATTCATGCAGCAGAAGAGGAGTTGGGCCCTATTTCAGCTTTGATCAACAATGCGGGAATTGCCCAGCAAAAGCTGTTCACCGATGTGACAGAGGACGAATGGGATCAAATGTTTGATGTAAGCATCAAAAGCTGTTTCCACAGCTGTCAGGCAGTTTTGCCTGGTATGATCCGCCGCCAAAGCGGTAGTATTGTGAATCTGTCCTCCATTTGGGGAATTTCCGGTGCCAGCTGTGAAGTCCACTATTCTGCGGCGAAAGCGGCAGTGATCGGCTTCACGAAGGCTTTGGCGCAGGAAGTAGGCCCTTCTCATATTCGGGTCAACTGCGTAGCTCCCGGGGTGGTAAGAACGGACATGAATCGGAATCTTTCGGAAGAGGATTATGCGCTTCTGAAAGAAGAAACACCGCTGGAAATGATTGGCGAACCAGAGGATATTGCGGAAGCGATTTTCTTTTTGGCATCGGAGCAATCCCGTTTTACAACAGGACAGGTTTTCAGCCCAAATGGCGGTTTTGTAATTTAAGCGATAAAAAAGAAATCCGGACTCGAAAGAGTCCGGATTTTTTATCTTTTTAGAAGAAAGGAATACGGTCTTTAGGCTGTTTTGGAGTTAAACGCATACGATGAAGGATCGGAATCATCAGCTGCAGGAAGAAATACAGCAGAAGGATTTCGATTGGCAGCATCACAAGGTTTTTGATGACACTTTTGGCCAGATAGTAGAAGTATCCTTTGCCGTAAAGCATGGAGTTCCACAAAGCTCCCAGACCGATATTGACAAATACATTAACAGACAGTTTGGCAAGGGCGATTTTCAGTACCGAAATGCGGGTGCGGTAGAAGAATAGAGCATAAAGAAAGGAACCGGCCATTGCTGTGATTGTATAGCCAAAGAAGAAACCATAGGGAGAAGGGAACAGGATAAAGCCAAGAATATCGACCACGAAGCCGGTGAAAATACCCATGATCGGGCCGTAAATCATAGCGCCCATTGCATTAAAAATGTAGCCGAAGTAGATGGCCTGTCCCTGTGAGATTGGAATGTTGAAGTTCTTCAAGATCAGGCGCAGGGCGATCAGTAGGGCAGCGACCGTCAGCATACGGATACTCTTGGAGTCGGCTGCAGCTTGTTTCCAGTACGCAGCGGAGAATGGAGTACGGTAAAGGGTGGATGAAATGTTGTTTTTTTGCATAGAAAAACCTCCTCTGAATGGTGTTGCCACATAGAGGAGGAAGAATGCTTATGAAACGCTCCTGTATGCAGCAGCGGGATGCGAACTTTGTACCGCAAGGATATTCCCCTTCGTCTGTCCGGCAACTCCCCGTCCGTACAGCACTTAACGCACAAAGTTCTACTCTGCTTTTGTACCCTCATTGTAGCAGAGTAGAGAAGCTTTTGCAACCTGTTTTGGAAAAATAAAACAGCCCTTCCGGAAGAAGGGCTGTGCTTGTCTCTGTTAGAAGTCCAAAGGCAGGCGATCACGCAGCCATTGATGCAGGTCGGCGAGGACTTCCTCTTTATTCAGTTCATTGAGCAGCTCGTGCCGAGCTTCGGGATAGAGGGTCATGGATACATCCAGCATGCCTGCTTCCAGCAGTTTTTCCATCACTTTTTGAATGCCCTTGCCGTAATCGCCGACCGGGTCCATGTCGCCGGAGATCAGGTAGATTGGCAGTGTTTTAGGCAAAGAGGTGAACCAGTTGGAGCTATTGCATTTGGCAACCATGGTGAACAAATCCCGGAAACCACAGGCGGTGAAACGGAAGGTGCATTTCGGATCCCGGAGGTAAGTATCCACGATCTCATCATCACGGGTCAGCCAGTCATGGGAGGTGCGCTGTGGTTTGTAGCGATTATTGTATGTGCCAAAGGCCATCTTTTCCAGAACGGGGCAGCGCCACATCGGACCTTTCAGCTTGATCACTGCGGAGGCGGCAGTGACACCGGCCTGCGCCAGTGGATTAGGGCCGCTGCTGCCGCAAAGAATAGCACCATCGACCTCATCAGCATACTTGCTTAAATATAAGCGGGCAACAAAGGAACCCATGCTGTGTCCAAAAAGAAACAGTGGCAGCCGAGGGTATTTTTCTTTTACAATATCACTCATCCGGTGCAGATCGGCAATCAAGTGGCGGTAGCCATTTTTCTCGCCAAAGAAGCCGTAATTTTCAAGTTCGGACGATTCGCCGTGACCAATATGGTCGTTGCCGAACACAACAAAGCCTCGTTCGCACAGAGCCTCCATAAACCAGCGGTACCGACCGATATACTCACACATGCCGTGGGACAACTGCAACAGGCCCACAGGTTCTGTTTTAGGTGCATAGACCCAGCCATGTACACGGCTTTTGCCGTCAGAGCTGGTGAAACGAACATTGGAAATGCTATAATTAGGCATGCAACCCCTCCTTAGAGTGTATCAATCGCTTATTTTTCAGTAGAAAGACCGTGGCTGCGTCGGTAAACGACTTCTTCCATTTTTCCTTCATTATTGACAGTGAAGAAGTGCACACGGGGGAATTTTCTCCAGATTTGATGTAAAATCGAATTATCACCTGCCGGCATACCGCTGATAACACAGCTGATTTTATTTTCTTTAATATACTGGCAAATGGTTTTAAAGGCATTATCGGAGTACAGCAGCTGCATAGCAGCGCCATTCTGGCTGGAAACATTAAACAAATGCTGGACAGCCTCCGGATTTGTGGGGTAGTCATTGTTCTGAATGTTCAAAACAAAGAGATCGGTAGAGGTGATGTCTGCAATAACACGACCGCCCCGAATCAAGCGCTCACACTGAAACTGGTTGGTAACCAGGACAGCGGTGCTGCCAGTAGGGGTAAAGGGATCAATACGCTGTGGGATATGCTCGGTATTCAGCTTTGGGATTTTCTCCATAGAATCATTCCAATCTGCTGCTGGGCAGCGTTTCCTGTTTGAATCCTAGTCTCTCCTTCCCTTTAAGTATACCTGTTAATTGTTAATAAATTGTGAATCAGTGCAAAATACTTCAACAAAAAGATAGCAGGAAATCGCGACTGGTTGAGGGAAGGAAAAAAACAGCGGAAAAAAGACAGATTGTTGACATTCAATCGGAGTCTGTTATAATAATAAATAGGTATATTTATGTTTCTGTCTTTTCCGGTTTGGGAGATCAGAAACCGGAAGGGAAGGGAGCCTGCATGGCAAAATATGAAGGGGTATCCAAGTCGGTAATTCAGAGATTACCCCGATACCACCGCTATCTGAGAGATTTGTTGGATCGTGGGATCCATCGCATTTCCTCCGGAGAGCTTGCGCTATTGATGAAATTGACTGCATCCCAGATCCGACAGGATCTGAACTGCTTTGGTGGTTTTGGACAGCAGGGTTATGGCTATAATGTGGATGCCCTCTATGAGGAGATTGGAAATATTTTGGGCTTGGATCGGGGCCTGAAAGCGGTTCTGCTGGGTGCCGGTAATCTGGGTATGGCATTGGTGAACTACATCAATTTCAATGAAAAAGGATTCCAGCTGATCGGCATTTTTGAAGCAAATCCGGCATTGATCGGTCAAAACATCCATGGCATCACAATTCGCTCCAGCGAGGAGCTGGAGGATTTCTGCAATCGCCAGAATCCGGACATTGCAATCCTCTGCCTGCCTCGGGAAGAAGTAAAGAAAGAAAGCGAACGCCTTGTTAACTGTGGTGTCCGTGGCTTCTGGAATTTCTCTCACTACGATTTGTTCCTGGATCATAAGGACAAGGATATCGTTGTGAACAATGTGCATCTTGGAGACAGCCTGATGACCCTGTGCTACCAGGTCAACGAGATGGACCGTACTTAATTCGTAAATAAGCGGAGCTTCCGCTTTAAAAAGTATTTTTAAATTCAGAGAGGAGAACCTACCAATGAGACTGTTTATTGATACTGCAAATACCGAACATATCCGTCAGGCAAATGATCTGGGTGTGATCTGTGGTGTTACCACCAACCCAAGCCTGATCGCAAAAGAAGGACGCGACTTTGTAGAAGTTGTAAAAGAAATCACTGGTATTGTTGATGGCCCTATTTCTGCTGAAGTTATCTCTATGAACGCAGAAGAAATGGTGAAAGAAGCAGACGAACTGGTTAAGATCCATAAAAATATCGTAATCAAAATTCCAATGTGTGCAGAAGGTCTGAAAGCTTGCTCTGCAATGAGCAAAAAAGGCTACAAAACCAATGTGACCCTGATCTTCTCTGCACAGCAGGCTCTGCTGGCTGCAAGAGCAGGCGCTACCTATGTTTCTCCATTTGTAGGCCGTTTGGATGATGTCGGCGCACATGGTGTAGAGCTGCTCAGCGAGATTGCAGAAATCTTTGCAATCCACAACATTCCAACCGAAATCATTGCTGCTTCTATCCGCACTCCAAAAGATGTGGTTCTGGCTGCACAGGCAGGCTGCGATATCGCAACTGTTCCTTACAATGTTCTGATGAAATCCATCGAACATCCTCTGACCACTCAGGGTATCGAACGCTTCCTGAAAGACTGGGAATCTGTTCCTAAGAAATAATGAAAATAAGAAAAGCCGTCCATTTGGACGGCTTTTTCTATTTGTCTTCAGAATGAATCTGGGCAATCACTTTATAAAGCAGTTGGTACAGTGCCAAAGCTTCCTCGGCCTCTAATTTGATGCAGCTGCCCACTTTTTCAGGAACAGATACAGCCTTTTCCTTCAGCTCCCAACCCTTTTCTGTGACTTCAACCAGCAGGATGCGTTCATCCAGAGTAGAGCGGGATCGGCGAACGAAGCCTTTTGCCTCCATGCTTTTCAGAAGTGGGGTCAGTGTACCGGAATCCAAAAATAATTGGTTGCCAAGCTCTTTTACATTGATCTGTTTTTTCTCCCACAGAACCATCATCGTGATGTATTGGGTATAAGTCAGATTCAGTTCATCCAAATAGGGACGATACTGCTTGATCACTTCACGGGATGCAGCATAAAGAGGAAAACAAAGTTGGTTTTCCAGTTTCAAAGAATCATAATTTAACTGTTCCATCAGTCGCCCTCCTTTGATTGAGTTTACTTCTTACCTTGAGCTTAGTATAACATAATTCAAAGGAAAAAGGGAGAATTCCCAGTATTTTTTTGCTTTTCTGTAATTTTTTTCTGAGGAAGCCAAATTGATTGGAGAAAACAAAAAAGCCCCCGAATTCGGGAGCTTTTTGCATACGGAATTAGATTGCGCGGGTAACTTTGTTGGAACGCAGGCAGCGGGTGCAGGCGTGAATGTGGCAAGGTTTACCATCAACAATAGCCTTAACTCGTTTTACATTTGGTTTCCAAGTTCTGTTAGATCTTCTATGAGAGTGGGAAACCTTAATTCCAAAAGTAACACCTTTTCCGCAGATATCGCATTTAGCCATGGTCTGCACCTCCTTTTTTTCCTATGGGTATAGGTAGTCAACATTGGTATGTTATCACATTTTCACGACAAAAGCAAGAGCTTTTTGAAAGATATTTTTCTGGATTTTTAAAAAACATTAAATAACCAAAAATGCGCGCTTTCTCGCCTTGTTTTTTTACAAGTTGAACGGTATAATGTACCATATAAGGAGTTGATCATTGTTGAATGAGAGTCTACAGACCCTGATTATTCGGGCCTTTGTTTTACTGACCGCTATGCCCATCCATGAATGTGCTCATGGACTGGTGGCCAACTGGCTGGGAGATGATACTGCGGAGTATCAGGGGCGTCTGACCTTGAACCCATTTCATCATTTGGATTTGATGGGCAGTATCCTGATTTTACTGGCTGGTTTTGGTTGGGCAAAGCCGGTTCCGGTCAATCCGCTGAATTTCCGTCGCAATGGTATCAGCATGCGGGCGGGTATGGCTTTGACTGCTGCGGCAGGTCCTGCTTCCAATTTGATTTTAGCGTTGATTTTCTTGCTGCTTGCGAAAGTGTCTTTGGTGGTTCCGGCCATTCCTTATGCGGCTGCCCTTGTTTTTATTATTGTGACAGAGATCAATGTTATGCTTGCTGTGTTTAATTTGCTTCCAATCTACCCGATGGACGGTGGACGGATTTTCGGCTTCTTCCTGCCGGATCGCGCGTTGGACTTTATGGAGCGCTACCAGCAGCAGATCCAGATGGCTTTCATGGCTCTTGTCCTGCTGACGGATGTTCTGGATGTGCCTTTGGGCTGGATACAGTATGCGGTACTGAAGTTCTTTGATATGATTACTTCTCTTGGTGGTATTCTGCCAAATCTTGTATTGTAGGTTTACCGATGGAACAGTTATCTTTTCGTATTGCAGAGACCGAGGGGCCTCTGGACTTGATTTTACAGCTGATTCGTCAGCATAAGCTGGATATTTACGATATTGAAATCAGCAAACTTCTGGAACAGTATATGGACTACATCAAACAGTGGCAGGAGACCGATATGGAAATCGCCAGCGAATTCCTGGAGATGGCTTCCCGACTGGTTTATATTAAATCTGTTTCTCTGCTGCCAAAGCATGAGGAACTGGAGGAAAAGCTGAAAAGCGAACTGACCGGTCAGCTGATCGAATACACTCTGTGCAAGCAGGTAGCCCAGCTGCTGCGGGCAACCTGGCAGGGGGACAGCCTGTTCGTCCGTCCTATGCAGGTTTTGCCCAAGGGCGAATACGAAGGCAGGCATAAGAAAAGTGAGCTGTTGGACGCTTACCTTTCTGCAATTGGAAAACGGCAGAATATAAAGCCAAGCCAGCAGGTCTTTGAACCGTTGGTTGCCAAACGCATGGTATCGGTATCCAGCCGTATTACGATGATCCTCAATCGTTTATACCAGCAGCCACGAAGCAGCTTCCTCAGCCTTTTCGAGGGGCAGCAGGACAGGGCAGAGATTGTTGCCACCTTCCTTGCAGTACTGGAGCTGGTAAAAAACAAACGAGTTACCATTAGTGCCGATGGTGCTACCGTAACGATGAATGACATCAATTAGGAGTAAACTATGGGAATCCATGAAATAAAAAGCGGTATTCAGGCGGTCCTGTTTGCAGCAGGAGAACCAATGGAAGGCAGCCGTTTAGCGAAGCTGTTTTCTGTCAATACTGCTGTTATTGATAATCTGATCGATACGATCAATGATGATTATGAGAAACTACCCTTTCAGATTGTAAAGCTGGGGGATTGCTATCAAATGGTCAGCCGACCGGAGCATGCAGATATTATCCGTCAGGCTTTGGAGGCAAAGCACAATGCTCCGCTGTCTCAGGCGGCTATGGAGGTGCTGGCGATCATTGCCTACAACCAGCCGGTGACACGAAACTTTATCGAGCAGGTTCGTGGCATCGACAGCAGCTCTGTGGTATCCTCTCTAGTGGCAAAGGGATTGGTAGCAGAGGCGGGTCGCTTGGAGATTCCGGGCCGTCCAATCGCCTATGAAACGACAGCAGCCTTTCTGCGCTGCTTCGGTATGAAGGATATTGAGGCTCTCCCGAAAATTCCTCAGAGAGAGATGGAAGAGGTGGAATAAGGAAAGGAGGCGGGAGCAATGTGGGTCATCCTTGGTGTTTTGGCTGTGCTGCTGTTCCTGCTTTTCCTGCCGGTAACAGTGGAAGTGGCTTATCAGCAAGAATTGAGCCTTCGGGTTCAATACTTGTTCTGGAAACTGGGTATCCTTCCTGCAAAAGAAAAACAAAAGAAACCCAAAGCTGTAGAAAAGAAAGTAACAGAAGAACCGACAGAAGAAAAACCGAAGAAAAAGAAAAGCATTACCGTAGATTTTCTTCTTGAAATTTTGGAACTGCTGAAACAGGCTTTGAGCAGCTTGAAAAATCCCTTGGGATGGTTTCTGAGGAAGCTGCGTTATCGGGATATTTGGCTGCACATCACAGCCGCAAAAGAAGATGCACACCAAACCGCTCTCTTCTACGGTCAGTGTCAGGCACTTGTCCACACGGTTTTCTCACTGCTGGAGCACTGTATTGATATCAAGACGACCGATATTCAGATTCAGGCAGACTTCTGCGCAGAAGAAGGCAGCTTTTCCGGTGGAGCGAAGCTGAAAGTACGGCCGCTGTATGCTTTGATTTTTGCCCTGTGGTTTGTGGGCAGCTTTGGTCTTGGGTATGTGAAACGGAAATGGACGGAATCGAAACTGGAAAAAGAACTGAAAGAGCAATGCAATAAACAGAAAGAACGAAAGGAATGATTTCAATGAGCGAACATATTTCCGGTCTTACTGACAACTCTATGAAAAATCTGAAAACGCTGGTGGATGCGGATTCTGTGATTGGTGATCCAATTACTACTCCGGACGGTACCATGATTATCCCGGTATCCAAAGTATCCTTTGGCTTTGCTTCCGGTGGCTCTGATTTGGCAGCCAAAAGTCCAAAAGATGTTTTCGGTGGTGGCAGTGGTGGTGGTGTTACCATCCAGCCTCTGTGCTTCCTGGTTGTGAAGAATGGCGA
>JAGALG010000256.1 GCA_017848075.1 Oscillospiraceae bacterium
CCACCGGAATTTGACGCAAAGAAAGAGGCTTTGGTGCCTCTCCTGAAAAAGGAACTGAAGGCTCATTTCCACTGCCATCGCACCGATGATATCTTTACTGCGGTCCGTATTGCAGAGGAGTTTGACTTGGATTATGTGCTGATTCACTGTACAGAGGGGCATCTGATTGCTGATGATTTGGCGGAGATCGGTGCACCTGTTGTCAATGGCCCGCTGATGTGTACTCGCACCAAGCCGGAACTGGCCAATGCCAGCGATGAAACACCGGGCATCCTGAGCAAAGCTGGTCTCAAGGTGGCGATCTGCACAGACTATAATGTGATCCCGATCTGGATGCTGCCGATTACGGCAGGCTATGCTGTGCGGGAGGGCATGGACTATATGGAGGCTCTGCGTGCCATCACGATTAACGCTGCTCAGATCTGTGGGATTGCCGATCGGGTTGGTTCGATTCAAGTCGGCAAGGATGCGGATCTGTTGGTGTATTCTTGCGACCCACTGACTCTTGCAGCAAAACCGGAGATGGTCTTTATCAATGGAAAACAGGTGAAATAGCCCGTCAAGAAGGAACATGATGATCCTTGCTTTTCTTTTTCTGCTGTGTTATAATCGTAGTTAGCAAAGACTAACTATATAGACAGAAAGGAAGCATATCATGGTAGACGGAATTATCATTGGTATTATCATCGTGGTGTTGGTAGCAGCGCTGCTTCGTGTGAAAAATCATTTCAAAGGGGGCTGCTGCGGCAGCGGAAGCAAAACCATTCGCTCCAAGAAAACACTGACGGAAGCCAAGCTGGGCGAGAAAGTGTTGTTGATAGAGGGAATGCACTGCGAAAACTGTCAGGCTCGTGTCGAGAATGCGGTGAATCGTTTGGATGGCGTTGTTTGCAAAGTGAACCTTCGCAAGAAGGAAGCCGTCGTTTCCTACAGCAAAGAAGTTTCCAACGAGCAGTTAAAAGAAATTGTAGAAAAACTGGGATACCAGCTTATTGAGATCCGATAAAAGAAAAGAGGTACCGTTTCAGCAGGAAACGGTACCTCTTTTTTATAATTTTCGATAAACCAGAATGTCTACATCCAGGAGCGTATCCAGCTGCTCCAAGGCAGCAACACGCTGGCTGGTCTGGACAGAGGATTTGTAATAATAAGGAGTCATGGTAAAGAGATTGGAAATATCCTCCTGACAAGGCAGGTGGATCATACTTTGCACTTTGTGATTCTGTTCAAAGACAAAGCCCTCATACTGATGGTCTTCCTTTTTATTTTCATAGGGTTCATCATAAATGGCCTCTTTCAGCTCCCACAGATGCTTGGTGGAGGTGACGGCAAAGACCAGCAGGCCGCCCTTTTTCAGAACACGGTGGAATTCTTCCATACAAATAGGAGCAAACATGCTGACCAGCACATCACAGCTCGCATCCGCTACCGGAAGATCAAAGGAGCTGGCAACTGCCCACATGACGCTTTTGTAGGACTTGGCAGCCGCATTGATGGCCAGCTTGGAAATATCCATGCCGCAGACACAGGGTTCAAAGCCTTGATTGGACAAACTATTTTCCAGACGGGAAGTGTAATACCCTTCACCGCAGCCTACATCCAATAGAAGAGGGGCTTTTTTACTGTCCAAAGAGGCAGCAATTACTTCGTTCAGTTTATCGCTGACGGGCTGATAATAGCCTTTTTGTAGGAAATTCCGGCGAGCGGAGACCATCTGTTTATTGTCTCCGGGCAGTTTGGAATGCATTTTATTAGCAGGCAGCAGATGCAAATAACCAGAGGCAGACAGGTCAAAGCTGTGGCCTTTTGGACAGCGGTAGCTGCGATCCTTTTGTGTTAGTGTTTGTCCGCAGACCGGACAGCAAAGATAGTTCATAGGAACTCCTTTCTATTGATTACGGTCGTTTCAGCTTTCCTTCTTTCAGATAATCCAGCAGCAGAGTACGGGTGCCGCGTTCTTTAAAGAAGCAGACAAAAGTTCCTTTTTGTCGGTCGATGCTCATGACCTGCCCTTCTCCGAAGACGGGATGCTGGACTCTCATACCCGGGAAGAGTGCGTTTTGAGTCCCTGTATCCGCGGAGATTGGGTCATGGAGCAGGCGGGAAATAAAGCGGGAAGGGGTGATGGGAGAATCACCGGAATAGTTGGATTGGGGAATGATAAGCTGTTTTCTGGCACGGGTGCAGGCCACATAGAACAGGCGGGCTTCCTCCTCCATATCGTCCAGCTTGCCCATTTTCTCCTGTTCCACCGCACTGTGACTGGGGAAGATGTCGTCCACTGCATCCAAAATAATAACAGTGTCAAACTCCAGACCCTTGGAAGCGTGAGCTGTGGTCAATGTCAGAGGGCAGTCTTTGTTCTGGCTGTGCTCGCTGATAATCGTATCCATCTCATCAATGCGATCCAGCAGCTCTTCCACGGTTTTGACTCGGGCGGCCAACTGCTGCAGGGCAGAGAGCTTATGAGCCTGATTGGAGAAGGAGCTGCCGCAGGTGAACTCCAGAAAGTCCAGATAGCCGATAGGACCCAGAATGGTTTCTACGGCCTTTTGGGGATTCATTCCTTTCAAAGCTTGGATCATGGAAGAAATGTATCGCGCCCGACCACTGCCGGACTGGTCCTGATTCTGTTCTAATATACGATCAAACCAGGTTTCCCCGGCGGCAAGAGGGGAGGTATCCATGGTTTGCAGCTGGTTTCGTTTGATGTACGCGCCGGTTTTATGAAAAATTCGGCTGAAGGCCCGCAAATTACTGGGGTCATAACTGAGATCAAAGAAAGCCAGAATATCACCAATCACATAGTGATTGCGGAAGGCAGTTTTATGGTCACGGATGTAGAAATCCACGCCCTGTCGCGCCAACAGATCCACCAAAGGAATAGCGGAGAAGTTATTGCGATAAATTACAGCACAGCTGCCGTTGCTCTTTCGGACAGTATCGACGACCAGCTGATATTCTTCGCAGAGGTCATGGAGCTGAGGAGCCAAAATGGGCTGCCCCATATCAGCAGAAGTGCGCATGTTCTTTTCATAGCGGTTGCGGTTTTGTGAGATAAAAACCGCGGCCCGGTCTACGATAGAGCGGGAGCTGCGGAAATTTTCCTCCATTTTCAGGATCCGTGCTTTGGGATAAAGACGAGGAAAATCCAACAAAGTCTGCGGATGGGCGCCACGGAAACGGTAGATGCTTTGATCTTCATCGCCCACCATAAACAGATTGTTTTGGGGAGCGGCCAGCAGACGGATGATTTCGTGCTGCAGTCGGGAGGTATCCTGCGCCTCATCCACACAGAGGTATGGATATTTTTTCTGATAGCTTTCCAGCAGCTGGGGGTATTTTCGCAGGGCAGTATAAGCGTAGCCCAGCATATCGTCGAAATCCATGAGGTTGTTGTTCCGCTTATAAGCGCTGAAGGCCTCATACAAGTCCCATAAGCGGGGGATAGAGCTGTCCAATGTTTGCACTTCGTCTTTGCTGAGCATGCTGTTTTTGATCAGACTTAGGCTGGAGACCAGTTCCTCCTCAATATCTTCCGCAAGAAATTCCCGGTTGATTTTGGAGTAAAGCTCCCGAAGAATCGCTGTGCGGCTTTGCTGTCCGCTGCGATTTTCCAACAGTTCCGGAATTTGACCGCCGGTGATGCGGCAGTAGGAGCGGAGGACACGATAGCAAAAAGCATGAATCGTTGAAAATTGCGGAACAGCCCAACCCAGAGAGCCAAAAAGGGTTTCGTAACGGCGCTGCATATCGGCAGCACCGGCTTTGGAAAAAGTAATCGTCAGGATCTGTTCCGGAGGGATCTGGCAGTTTGCGATCATATGGGCGATGCGCGCCACCATGACGGTAGTTTTACCGGCACCCGGAACAGCAAGAAGAAGCACCGGACCTGAAACAGCGTCCAATGCTTCTCTCTGCTGCGGATGCAGCTCAATATGGAATTGTTGTTTCAGGTAGTCCGGTACGGAAAAGGGCATTAGGATTTTCCTTTCTGAGGAGGGGCGTTTTTCTGCTTTTTCGGTTTCTTACTGCTGTCCAGCAGAGGATGGGCAGCAGATGCGTAAGCGCTGGTTTCTGTTTCCAAGCCTCGGTTACGCAGGCAGTATTCGGCCAAACGGCGGATCAGGCTGTAGATAACGGCAAAGGTTGGAACACCGATGAGCATGCCAACAAAGCCAAAGAGACCGCCGAAGAAGGTAACAGAGAAAACAACCCAGAAGGCAGTCAAGCCGGTGGAATCGCCGAGGATCTTCGGACCGATCACATTGCCGTCCAGCTGCTGCAGCAGGAGGATAAAGATCGCAAAGTACAGGCCTTTCATTGGATCAACCAGCATGATCAGGAAAATGCTTGGGATCGCACCGATAAACGGGCCGAAGTATGGGATCACATTGGTCACGCCGACAATTACGCTGACCAACATCGCATAAGGCATATTCATCACAGTCGTTCCTACAAAGCAGAGCACACCAATGATGAAGGAATCTACGATTTTACCGGAGATAAAACCGCAGAAAATATCGTTGCTGTCATGTGCAATGGAAAGGATAGTTTCCACCGTATCCTTTTTGAAGAAGGCGGAAAAGAGCTTTTTGATCTGAGCGGCAAAAGTCTCTTTGCTCAGGAGCACATAAACAGAGATGATCAGACCCATGATCGCGTCAAAGAGGCTGTTGGTCAGACTGATCGCCCAATCAGCAACCATCGGTACCACATCAGTGAGTAGCTGATAGCCCTGTTTCGCAATGGTTTCAGCAGAAGCATAAAGCTGCTGCAATACCTGAGACACCAGTTCATTATCACCATAGGTATCGATCAAATAATTCAGCAGAGCTTCCGCCTGCTGTACATAGGTGGAGCTGCGTCCGATCAGGCTCATCACACTGTCATAAATCTGCGGCAGAACGATCAGGCCAAACAAACCAATGACAAGGATCAGGAACAGATAGCTCAACAGCACTGACAGACTGCGTCTGGCTTTTCTGCTGACTTTATCCCGGAAAATCAGCGGGAACAAATTCCATTCGATCCAGTTCAGCACCGGATTCAGAATATAGGCAAGGGCACCGCCCACGGCAAAAGGCATCAGCAGATCACCGATCATGCCGAAATACTTGGTCAGAGGGGGAATATCGTTGACTACCTGCTGGAACAGCAGACCGGCAGCGATTACGAGGAAAGCATAGATCGCAATGGTTGTATATTTGCGATTCCAATCCAGTTTCATGTTGCTCTCGTCCTTTCAAAATAAAGTTTTCTTCTTACGAACAAGGAAAGTTTTTTAATTGGCTTCTTCACAAAGTTCCAGCCATTCTTCGGAGTAAGCTTCGTTTTGCTGTTTCAACTCCTCGATCTGGCGGCAGATCTCCTCGACCTGCTGATAATCCGCAGCAATCTCCGGTTGAGCCATCTGTGCACTCAGCTCTTCGATTTTAGCTTCGTTCTCCTCGGTCATTTTTTCCAGGAGGGCAATGCGTTTCTGAACGGCCACCTGATGGGCTCGCTCCTGTTTGCTGCGATGGTATTTCTGAGCATTTTCTTTGGAAGCATCGCTTTTGACCACTGGTTTTTCCTCACTTGGCTCCCGGCGATGCTCCAGATAATAATCGTAACGGCCATTATAGATTTCAATGCCGTTGGGGTACATTTCGATAATTTTGGTTGGGATTTTATTCAGCAGATAGCGGTCGTGGGATACCATAATGAGAGTACCGGTAAAGGAAGCAAGAGCGTCCTCCAGCATCTCCTTGCTGGCGATATCCAAATGGTTGGTCGGCTCGTCCATGATGAGCACATTGCCGCGCTCCAGCATCATGACAGCAAAAGCAACTTTTGCCCGTTCGCCGCCGGAAAGCTGACCGACATCTTTGTATACATCCTCACCGGACAGCAGCACACGACCAAGGATATTTCGCACATCGGTCTCCACCATATCCGGGAAACGATCCCAAATTTCATCGATGGCTTTCTTTTCCGGAGACAGCTGTTTGTTCTCCTGATCGTAGTAGGAGATCTGTACTTTTCGTCCCCAATCCAGCCGCTTGTACTCGGCAGGGATCTTACCCATCAGCGCTTTCAGCAGAGAGGATTTGCCGACACCGTTTGGGCCGATGAAGGCGATTTTTTCTCCTCGCAGCACGTCAATGTTAAGGTTTTGGAACAGGGTACGGCGATTATCTGCCAGTCCAACCGAAACAGCCATATCTTCCGCGTGAAGAACATCTTTTACCGGTTCCTCATCGTAATCAAAGGTAAAGGAGGCCTTTTTGCTCCAAAGCTGCGGCTTTTCGATGCGTTCGATATGTTCCAGCTGAGTGCGGCGGGATTTGGCCATCTTGGAGGTTGTCGCACGCACAAGATTGCGGGCGATATAATCCTCCATATGGGCGATTTGAGCCTGCTGCAGTTCATATTCCTTCAGCTGGCGCTCGACGCGCTCTTTTTTTTGCTTCACATAGGAGCTGTAGTTACCGTTGTATTCGGTCAGGACAGTGCGCTCTACTTCCCAAATTTTACCCACCAGGTGATCCAGGAAATAGCGGTCATGGGAAACAACCAGCAGAGCGCCTTTATAAGTAGACAGATATTCCTCCAACCAGCCCAGTGTTTTAAAGTCCAGATGGTTGGTCGGCTCGTCCAGAATCAGCAGATTGGGCTCCCGCAGAAGCAGCTGAGCAATCGCAAGACGGGTCTTTTCTCCACCGGACAGGTTGTCCGTAATGGTATTGCGGTCATAGTTGGCAAAGCCCATACCGCTGAGGATCATATTGATTTTAACATCGATGGAGTAGCCTTCCCGCTGCTCAAAGAGGGATTGTTTCTTGGCATACAGAGCGGTCAGCTCCTCCAAAACGGCAGGGTCGTCATGGTGCTGTGCCATCTGCTGGTGCAGCTGTTCCACTTCCTCGCCCAAAGCCAACAGATCAGAAAAGACGCTGCGCATCTCTTCCTGAATCGTCCGTCCGTTGGACAAGCCGCTGTTCTGCTTCAGATAGCCGATGGTTGCGCCGGAGGAGAGGATGATCTCGCCTTCCTCGTAGTCCAAATCAGCAGCGATCATATTCAGCAGGGTGGATTTTCCTTCACCGTTGGGGCCCACAAGGCCGATGCGGTCTTTATCCTGAATGGCCGCAGTCACATCCTTCAAAATCAGTTCTGCGCCATAGTATTTACTTACTTTTTCCAATGATACAATCATAGTTTTTCATTTCTCCCGAAAATAGGTGATACATATATTAATACTACCACAAGGACCGAAAAAAATCTACTTATTTATTAAGTAAGAAAAAGACCTGCTTCAGCAGGTCTTTTTACGGTACAAAAAGGAAGCAATAAGAGCAGAGATCGGGATGGTAAACAGAATACCGATGCTTCCGCTGAGAGCCTGCAGCAGTTCCACAATGATCAGCTCCCGATTCAACAGCTGAAGGAGAGAGGCCTGATAGGAAACAAAGAGCAGGACAGTGGACAGGCTGCTGCCGATGTATGCTAGCACAAGGGTATTGGCCATAGTGCCCATAATATCCTGACCGATGTGAATACCGGAGCGGAACATTTCGGCAAAAGAAAGATCCGGAGCCTGTTCCGACAGTTCGTAAAGAGAGGAGGACAAGGACATGGCCACATCCATGGTAGCGCCCAACGCACCAATGATATTGGCGGCAAAAATAATGGATTTCAGATCAATGGGCTGATCCGGATTCAGCAGGTAAACATAAAGGGAATCGTCATCAACAAAGCCGGACAGCTTCATCAGAGCGCTCATGACAGTCGTCATAATACCGGCCACCAGGACACCGCCTGCACAGCCCAGCGCAGAGGCCAGACTTTTCCGTGAAAAGCCGCTGACCAAAGCCAAGGTCATAACGATCACATAAAGACAGGTCAGGCAGGACCAAAGGTAAGGATTATATCCAGCTAAAATGGAGGGAACAAAAACAACAAAGACGGCAGCGCAGGTCAGCGCCAGCGACAGGACTGTATGAAAGCCCTTCCGCCGCCCGAAGAGCAACAGAGCCAAACAGAAGAAGGCGATCAGCCAGCCAATTTGTCCACTACGGTAGTAATCACCGGCGCTCCAGCTGACTTCTCCTTCTGTTTCTGTGGAGTAGGCAAAAATGCGATCCCCAATTTCAACTGCCTCTACACCCAGTGTAGTCACATTATCAATTTGCTGTACTACGGAGATGATCTGTCCCTTTCGGGAGCCACGGAGGATTTGGGCATCAAATTCGATTTTCCGTTCCAGATAGTACATATCTCCCAAAGCACCGATGGTTTGATCGTCATCGGTAATCTCCAGCACTTGACAGAGCACTTCCTCAGAGTTACTGCCGCTGGTATTTTGGAATAACTCCGCCTTATCCTGAACCAGCAGCCAGCCCAGAATCAGGAATAAAACAGAGAGCAGTACGGTCAAACTATACTGCAGAAGCTCTTTATATCGTTTCATCATTTCACTTCCTGTGATTTTGTTCTTTCATCTTAACACGATTTCCTGTCGGCTTCAATGAGAGAAACAGGAAAGACTTGAAAAAAAGGAGAAAATTATGTATAGTGATGCCAATACCATCAGAGAAGGAGATCCAGTATGACCGGAAAATTCACACCCTCTATTGAAGACTATCTGGAGTGTATCTATCAGACCAATCAGGGTCAGGGCGTAAAGTCCACTGATATTGCTTCCAAGCTGTCTGTTTCCAAACCCAGTGTCCATCGGGCGATTGTTACTTTGGCGGAAATGGGCTTGGTAACACAGGAGAAATATTCCTTGATCTATCTGACAGAGAGCGGCCAGAAAAAAGCAGCCGAGGTCAGCACAAAGCATGAGATCCTCAGCAGCTTTCTGCAGGATGTGCTGGGCATTCCCCGAACTGTGGCAGAAGAAGAGGCCTGCAAGATGGAGCATGGTGTCAGCATGGAGACGGCACAGAAATTCGATCGATTGAAAAAAGCGATCAGCGATAAGATCGATTTGGCACAGCTGTGGCAGACAGAGGAATAAAAAAGCTGATTTTGTTAGAAATCGGCAAAAAGAATCCACAAGAGGAATGGCTTCTTGAACAAACTGCTATTCTTTGCATGAATTCCGGAAAAAGGAATTGCTTTTTCCGGCAATTTCATTTAAAATTACCTTGGGCTTCTTTTTAATAGAGAAAAAGAACCAATGAGGAAAACAATCTGTTGACCTGCAGGAGGAATTCCAAATGTGGTATTTTAGTTTGCAAAAGCTGAATACTCTGACTTGTCTTCACCATGGGAAAGCTGCAGTCTGCCCTGCGATGAAGGGTGAAATGCAGGAAAAACAGAAAAATAGTGCGTCTTTGGCACGATAACAGGGAAATAGCACGCTGTGACGAGAGTCGCAGCGTTTTTCATTTTTCCTATGCCGGGACAAATGCAACAGGAGGAACGAATTATGGAACTGAAAAAAGTAAGCACGAACAACGCGCCCGCGGCGATCGGACCGTATTCACAAGCGGTCGTATGCGGGGATTTCGTATTCACTTCGGGACAAATCCCGATCAATCCCGCAAGCGGCGCGGTGGAAGCGACGACGATCGAGGCGCAAA
>JAGALG010000257.1 GCA_017848075.1 Oscillospiraceae bacterium
AGCAGGAAGCAAAAGTAGAACAGCGTCCAGAATCCATTGAGGTTCACCTTGCAAAAGTTGTGACCAATACCAATGGTGAAACCGTTGTTCTCAACTTCGACGAAGATGTGATCGCACTGTTTGATGGCAACTACAGTGCAACTCTCAATGAGACAAACGGCTGGTCTGCTACATTTACCGGTCTGCCAACCCACATCAAGGGCGAAGCAATCACCTACACCGTTGTAGAAAATGATGTGAAAGGTTATGTTCCTTCCTACAAAGAAGAAAATAACGAAATCACCATCACCAACACCCTCATCGAGAACAAGATCAGCATCAACAAAGCCTGGGTCGGCGACCGTGCGTCCTGGCGTCCAGACGACATCGATGTTAATGTTGTTTACAACGATAAAGTGGTTGACACCATCACTCTGACTGAGGCAAACAACTGGCAGTATGTTGACAAAGATGGCAACAAGTTCTACACTTGGTACGGCAGCATGGAAGGCCTGCGCTTCGAGGAGAAGGATGTTCCTGGCAGCTACATCAGCAGCAAGAACAACTACCCAACACTGGTAGGCGGCACAGAGTACGAAGTGACCATCACCAACACCTACTACGAATATGAGCCGGACGAAGGCGATCAGATCGTAGTACGCAAGGTATGGGTCGGCGGCGACGAAGAGAACCGTCCGGAAGTGAAGATCCAGCTGTACAAGAACGGTCGCAAGTACCGCAAAGAGGCTGAGCTCTCTGAAAGCAAACATTACTCCGAAAACTGGCGTTATGTTTGGGACGATGTCACCGTTGATAAGTACACCGAATGGGATGTCAAAGAAATTGATGTTCCGGCCGGCTATGTATCCACTGTAACCAAGGTAAATGATTACTACTTCATCGTAACCAATACCTGGGTTGACGAAAAACCAATGCCGAACACCGGTAAATAACAAATAATGAGCCTTGGCTCAATGAAAAACAGCCTCCCGCAAGGGAGGCTGTTTTTTTGCTGTTTAGGCTTCGATCAATTCGGCTACGATGTTCTGCATTTGGGGCAGCTTGCGCCGCATATCCTGTGCCAAAGCCAGCTGGCAGCGGGCGCGGTACAGATTGTGCTCCGGGTAATCGATGCGGAAGTAGAGGCTGCCCTGCAAATAGTCGTCCAAAAAGCGGACAGCCTGCTCTGTGGTGATGCAGAAGGCGCCCAGCGCCAGAGTTTCCTGCTCCAAAGGGGAGAGGGCGGCGGCGCACTCCCGAAGGTAGCCCTGAGCGAAGGCTCGGAAGATCTCCAGATCCAGCCGAACCTGAGAAGGGTCGGGGCAGTCCTCGGCACGGGTGTTGGCAGAGGAGCGGATGGCATCGCCGAAATCGTAGGCGGCCAGTCCCGGCATCACCGTGTCCAGATCGATGACACAGAGGGCCTCAGCGCTGTCCCGGTTAAAGAGCACATTGCTGATTTTGGTATCGTTGTGGCAGACCCGTAGGGAAAGTGCTCCCTGCTGCAGCAGGCGGCAGAGGCCGCAGGCTTCTTCCTGCAGCTGGGACAGCAGCTTCAGCTCTACGGAAAGGGAGGCCGCAAGGCCGCAGGGGTCGGCTTCCACCGTGTGCCACAGGGCAGCAAAGCGCTGCTGCGTATCGTGGAAGTGGGGGATGGTTTCGTGCAGCTGTTCCGCTGGGAAATCGGACAGCAGCTGCAGAAAATGGCCAAAGGCCTGTCCGTGCTGCTGTGCCAGAGCCACAGAGGGGGCTTTTTCATAGCTGAGGGAGGGAATGTAGTCGCAGAGCCGCCAAAGCTGCCCCTCCTGCCGCAGGAAGTTGCCCTCCTGCGCCGGGTAGAAGCGCAAATGTACGCCCGAAGGCTCCTTGGCCCACAGATGGGCCGTGATGCGCCCGATATTTTCCATGACCTGCTCCCCCTGAGGGAAGACATAGGGGTTCAGAGCCTGTAAGAGAAAATCGCCGCAGTTCCCCTCCGACAGCTGCAGGCGCACATGATAGCTGCGGTTGATGTGGCCCGTTGGGATCTCCCGCTGGGACAGCAGACGGCAGTTCGGGAAGAAGCCCCGGCAAATATGCTGCAGATCCATAAGGCAGCCTCCTTTCGTTTCTGTTTCCATTATAAAAGAAAGGGTCTGCCGATGCAACAGGGAGGAAAGCCCCCTGCGAAAGGGACAGAAAAAGGTGGGAATTTTTGTGAGATTTCACATAATATCCGAAACTTTCTTGCCATTCTTTTAGGGTGGATATATAATTGTTCTGTAAGATTTTTTTCGAGTCAAGGAGGAAGTTGTTATGCAAAAAGTTACGATGCAGGATCTGGGCGCGCTGCGCTTTGTATCTGATATTTCCTGGTCTCCAAACGGTGAGGCAGCTGTTTTCGTACAGCATTCTGCCGACATCAAGGAGAACTGCTACAAATCCGCCATTTGGGTGCTGGAAAAGGGCGTATGCCGTCGTCTGACCACCGGTGGCAGCGAAAGCAGCCCACAGTGGCTGGATGAGGAGCATATCCTGTTCCCTGGCGACCGTAAAAAGGCTCATAAAGCGGCTCCTGGTCAGGCAGTGACCGTTTACAATATCATCAATATCCACGGTGGCGAAGCCGAGGAATACTTCACCGTTCCCCTGAGTGTGAACCGCATCCGCAAGCTGAACGAGCAGGAATATCTGCTGGTGGCAACCTATGATCACTACGCCATCGATATCACCGGTCTGGAAGGCGAGGAGAAAGAAGCTGCCATCGCACAGATCGAGGAAAACAAAGACTATGAAGTTTTCGACGAGCTGCCATTCTGGGGCGACGGACGCGGCGTGATCAACAAAAAACGCAGCAGACTGTACCTGTTCAACAAAGAGAGCTCCGAGCTGAAACTGCTGAGCCCGGAATTTATGAATGTAGGCGGCTTCGACTATCAAGAAGAAAACGACAGCGTTCTGTTCTTTGGCTCCGACTATGAGTGGATCGATCAGCGTGAAACCGATATGTACATCAAAGAGCTCCATGGCGAAGGCTGTGTGAAAGTGAAACTGGACGGCAAGCTGAGCGTCAGCGATGCTCACTTTATGAACGGCCAGATCTACTTCTCCGCTTCCGACCATGCACGCTACGGCACCGCACAGAACCCAAGCCAGTATGTGGCAGATCCGATCAGTGGTGACTACAAACTGCTGGTAGATCTGGACTGCAGCATGAATTCCAGTGTTGGCTCCGACGCC
>JAGALG010000258.1 GCA_017848075.1 Oscillospiraceae bacterium
CCAGCACTACCGCATATTCTGTTTTCCACTCATAGAGCGGGTCAACATGGGATATTATAGCATGAACTTTCAGGTTCGTCAAGCGATTTTTTAAATTTTTCTATAATTCTTTGCGAAGATAGATCATGTCCACCAGCTGCTTGCCGCCTTCCCAAATCGGATGATCGTAGTTGTCGATAAAAAAGTTGGGGATACAGTGAGTTTTCATAAAGCCACAGGCCTCATAAAAGGGGAGGGTCAAAGGGCTGTCTCCGGTACCCAACTGCATGTAAGTGAAACGACCTTTATAATGAGCACAGAGGAAGTCCAGCATAGCACGACCATAACCTTTTCGCTGGAAGGATGGAGCAACCGCCAGATTTTTCAGCTCGCAGCAGCCTTCCCCTTCATCGGTGACGACAGCAACTGCAATGTTTTGTCCTTCCTTCTCCCAAAGGAACAAATCCCCCCACTCCAAATAGCGATCGATCATGGATTCCTGCTCATCGCCAAGGAGCAGCAGCTCCAGAAACTGCTTTTTGTTATGAAAAATCTGCCGAATCATGGTCTCACCTCCGGGATTATTGTAACAGCTATGGGATAGATTAGCAAGCAGGGAGCACTTTTGTAGACGAAAGAAAAAATCTATGTTAAACTATCAACAGAATCCTTGGGGAATGGGGGAAAAGAATGTTCATCTATTCGGACAGCAACAAGCGTTATCATACCTATAATTATTTTTTGAAACAGAAGTTCGGCTGCAAGGTGGCCAAGCTGTCGCTGGATGCCGGCTTTTCCTGCCCCAATCTGGACGGGACCAAAGGCTATGGCGGCTGCACCTACTGCTCAGGACGGGGCAGCGGCGATTTTGCCGGAGATCCACGGGACAGCCTGCGGGAACAGATGGAACAGCAGCGCACCGTAATGGAGAAAAAGTGGCCAAACTGCCGCTTTATTGCATATTTTCAGGCCCACAGCAATACGCACGGTTCCTTGGAGCGCATGAGAAACTGCTTTGAGTCTGTGCTGGATCAGGAGGGGCTTGTGGGTATCAGCATTGCCACACGGGCAGACTGCCTGGATGAGGAAAAAGCCGATTATCTGGCACAGCTGGCGCAGCGCACCTTCGTGGAGGTGGAGCTGGGGCTGCAGTCCATCTTTGATGTGACCGGCGAGCGGATCAACCGCTGCCACACTTATGAGGAGTTTCTGCAGGGCTACCGCTTATTAAAAGAGCGAGATATTCCGGTATGTATCCACCTGATCGACGGTCTGCCGGGGGAAACCCGGGAAATGATGCTGGAATCTGCCCGGCAAGTGGGACAGCTGCATCCTCACAGTGTCAAGATACACTTGCTTCATGTGATCGAGGGGACCGTTATGGCGCAGCAGTGGCGCAGGGGAGACTTCCCGCTTTTGGAACGGGAGGACTATGTGTCCATTCTCTGCGATCAGCTGGAATTGCTGCCACCGGAAGTGGTCATTCAGCGTATCACCGGAGATGGAGATAAGGCAACTCTGTTGGGGCCGCTGTGGAGCATGGATAAAAAGAAAGTCATGAACGCGATTGATATGGAGATGGCAAGACGGGATAGCTATCAGGGAAAGAGGTTATAAAAATGAAAGATATTTTGGCTTTTGCAAAAGAAATTTTGCTGGAACGCTTGGAGAAAAACGGAACCTTCGTGGACTTTACCATGGGAAATGGACATGATACCCTTTATTTCGCCCAGTATTGCAGTGAGGGCCATGTTTATGCCTTTGATGTGCAGGAAATGGCGCTGGAAAATACAAAAAAGCTACTGGATGACAATGGCGGTTTTGACAATGTGACTCTGATCCACGACAGCCATCATCGTGTCGACCAGTATGTGCAGGGGGAAATTGATGCCGGTATTTTCAATTTGGGCTATCTGCCGGGCAGCGACAAGTCGGTAACGACCCAATGCGATACCACGATGGAGGCCTTGGATAAGGCAGTAAAAATGCTGAAAATCGGCGGCGTCATTGTTGTCGTCATTTATCCCGGCCACAGCGAGGGCACAAGAGAGGCAGATATGGTCGAGCAGTTTTGTGCCAAGCTGGACAAGCATACCTACAACACCTACAAATATGCCTTATTGAACAAGAAAAATCCGCCCTATATCGTGGCGGCAGAGAAGTTCATCCCGATGAACCGCTATACCGGAGAGAGATTGTAGCATCATTTTGTCAAAAGATACGAAATTGGTGGAAGAATGATTGAAAAACTGTCTCATTTCGCCTATAATGAGACAATAGGATACAAGTGTTTTGGTTAATTTGGATCCAAGGAGAGTGAAGGAATGAAAATATGGAAAGGTGTTGGCGCTTCCGGCGGTGTATCCGACGGCGTAGCCTTCTACTTTGGCAGCCGTGGAGCTGCCGCAGTTCCTGCTCGCACTATGGTGGAGGAAAAGGAAGCAGAGGTGGCTCGCTTTGGAGCTGCCTGCCGTCAGGCCATGGACGAGCTGGAGGCTCTGCAGAAACTGGCCCGCCATCAGGTCGGTCAG
>JAGALG010000259.1 GCA_017848075.1 Oscillospiraceae bacterium
ATATTTTCCCTTATTTATTGCACAGAACGCAAAAAATGCGCCGCAGGTTACCCTGCGGCGCAGAAAAATCAGAATTTTTTATACATTGAAGCGGAAGAGAACGATGTCGCCGTCCTTCATCACATACTCTTTGCCTTCAGAACGAACCAGGCCTTTTTCCTTGCAGGCAGCCATGGAACCGTTTGCCATCAGCTCATCAAAGTGTACTACTTCAGCACGGATGAAGCCGCGTTCAAAGTCACTGTGGATCTTACCGGCAGCCTGTGGTGCTTTGGTGCCTTTTTTGATAGTCCATGCGCGAACTTCCGGTTTGCCGGCGGTCAGATAGGAAATCAGTCCCAGCAAGCTGTAGCTTGCTTTGATCAGACGATCCAGACCGGACTGTTCCAGGCCCAAGTCACTGAGGAACATCAGCTTGTCTTCCAGATCCATATCGGACAGTTCTTCTTCCAGTCTTGCGCAGATCGGAACCACTTCAGAATGTTCTTCGGCAGCAATCGCCTGAACCTGTTTGTAGTTCTCATTGGTTTCGATATTGTTGCGGAAGTCATCCTCACACATATTGGCAACATAGATGATTGGTTTGTTGGACAGCAGTGGGATATCAGACATGATCTCCTGCTCATCGTCGTCAAACTCCATGCTGCGAACGGATTTACCTTCCTCCAGATGAGCTTTCACACGGTTCAGCAGCTCCACCTCTGCCAGATATTTTTTGTCACCTTTTGCTGCTTTGGTTGCGCGGTCAATGCGGCGATCAATGATATCGATATCAGAGAAGATCAGTTCCAGATTGATCGTCTCAATATCTCTGGCTGGGCCAATGGAACCGTCAACATGGATGATCTCGGTGCTTTCAAAGCAGCGAACCACATGGATGATAGCATCCACTTCACGAATGTTGGACAGGAATTTGTTACCCAGACCTTCACCCTTGGAAGCGCCTTTTACCAAACCGGCAATATCCACGAATTCAATAACCGCTGGAGTAAATTTATCCGGCTGATACATTTCAGCCAGTTTGTCCAGACGGGCATCCGGAACTGCAACGGTGCCAATATTTGGCTCGATGGTGCAGAATGGATAGTTTGCAGACTGTGCGCCTGCGTTGGTGATCGCATTAAACAGGGTGCTCTTGCCGACATTTGGCAGACCCACCATACCTAATTTCATGGTTCTCTATTTCTCCTTTATATTCCGTATTGTTCTCTTGTGGGAAATGGTGCGCTGCACCATTTTGCGCTATGGGCGCATTCTATTTCTTAATTATACCGTTTCCCGGCGGGAACGGCAAGCCTTGTTCACGGGAAAAGCCATCAATGTTTAAAATTTTTTCACCACTTTTCCTTGCTTTCCCGATATAATTACAATCAGAAAATAGCAAGTTTTGGCTTTTTTCTTTCTCTTTACGAAATTTTCTGTAAAATCACGAGGATTCCGTTCAGAAAAATTTTAATTTACTTTTAGTTTTATGTTATAATATCACCATAACACAGAATTGTTATCGCTGTCCCTGGGACAGCGCCATATTATAACATCATGAGAGTGGATAAACGATGAATATACATATGAGGAGGAACAATCTATGTCTATGGAAAAAATCCTGGTAGCCGACGACGACCGCAATATTGCTGAACTGCTTCGCCTCTATCTGGAAAAAGAGGGCTATAGCGTAACACTGGCTTGTGATGGTGTGGACGCAATGGAAAAATTCAATAGTGAAACACCGGACATTATTCTGCTGGACATTATGATGCCCCGTTTGGACGGCTGGCAGGTATGTCGTGAGATCCGTCAGAAATCGTCCTGCCCCATCATTATGCTGACCGCAAAAGGCGAAACCTTCGACAAGGTTCTTGGTCTGGAGCTGGGCGCTGATGACTATGTGGTAAAACCGTTCGACTCCAAAGAGATCGTTGCCCGCATCAAAGCGGTTCTCCGCCGCAGCGGTAAGAGCACAACCGAGTCCGATGTAAAAGAAGTCAGCTATGATAAACTGGTTGTCAACATGACAAAATATGAACTGAAAGTGGATGGCAAAGTAGTAGATACCCCTCCGAAGGAGCTGGAACTGCTGTATCATCTGGCCAGCAATCCAAACCGTGTATACACTCGTGACCAGCTGCTGAACGAAGTTTGGGGCTTTGAATACTACGGCGACTCCCGCACTGTCGATGTCCATGTCAAACGCCTGAGAGAAAAACTGGAGGGTGTATCGGACAAATGGACTCTGAAAACCGTATGGGGCGTTGGTTACAAATTTGAAGTAAAAGAATAAGCCATGAAACAACACAGCTTATTCCGAAAATATTTTGTAGTCTGTACCGGCATGATCCTGTTGGCCATTGCCTTTTTGGGTGTGGTATTTCTCAGCTTCGCTTCCCAGTATTTTCGGGAAGATCGCTTTGCACTTCTGCAAAAAAATGCCAGCTTTGCTTTGGAAGCTACGGAAAGTCTGTGCATCAATGTAGATGGCAGTTACCGGATCTCCTCCTCGTTGGACGAGGTTTATATCCCCATCGCCAATGCCATTGATGCCGATATTTACCTGAGCAATATGAACGGTACGACCCTGATCTGCACCCACGAGGAAAACTGTCCTCATAAGCAGAAGACCATTCCCGCAGACATCATCAATACGATCAAAGAGACGCATAGCTACAGCGGCGTCACAGAATTGGGCGGCATTTATCAGGCCCCCACTTACACTGTCGGTCTTCCGTTGATCGTTGGAGACAATCAAATGGCCGGCATGGTCTTTGTTTCCAGTGATGCCGGAGATTTAAAAGAATTTCTTCAGGAAATGCTGGAAATGTTCCTTGTCAGCGCGGTCTGCGTTATTTTTATCGCTTTTGCTGTTATTTACTTTGTA
>JAGALG010000033.1 GCA_017848075.1 Oscillospiraceae bacterium
GAAAGCGGAGCAGGAAAATCCAGCTCCGCAGTAATATTTATCGTTCCATATTGTAGACTGTGAATGCGTTTTCGCAAGTGATATTAGCCATCTCCTGAGCATCAATGCCTTTGATCTCTGCCAGTTTCATGGCCATGCGTTCCACCATGGTGGAATCGCAGCGTTTGCCGCGGAAGGGTTCCGGAGCCATATAGGGGCAGTCGGTTTCGATAAGCAAACGCTCCAGAGGAACCACAGAGGCGGCCTCAATGGCGCGACGGGCGTTTTTAAAGGTGATCACGCCGGTAAAGCCTACATACATGCCCAGTTTTACCACTTCTTTTGCCATATCGACAGAACCGGAGAAGCAATGAACGATGCCTTTCGGCTGGTATTTTTTCAGCAGATCCACAGTATCCTGCGCTGCATCTCGGCTGTGGATCACGACAGGAAGATTCAGATCCTTGGCCAAAGCCAGCTGCTGCTCGAAGATCACTTTCTGAATATCGCGTGGAGCATTATCGTCATAATAGTAATCAAGACCGATCTCACCGATAGCCTGACATTTTTCAAAACGGCTCTGCTCTGCCAGCACATCCAGATAGGCCAAAGAGTGCTGATTATAAATCTCCAAAGACTGATCCGGGTGGATACCGGTCGTGCAATAGATGAAATCGTACTGTTTGGCCAGTTCGATGCCTGCATCATTGGCTGTCGTGTTGTTGCCAATGTTCATCAGCCGCACAATACCATGATCTTTCATGGACAACAGCAGTTCATGGCGATCCTCATCAAAGCGGGGGTCATCGTAATGACCGTGGGAGTCAAATAAATTCTGTAACATAACTGTACCTCGAAAAAGAGCCCGGACGAACCGGGCTCGTAGTTTTATCTCAGTTTTGCGCCATTTGGAATGGATTCGTCAACAAAGAGAACCTTAACGGTGTTTTCATCGCAGTCAGCAGCAACGATCATACCCTGGCTTTCCACGCCGCAGAGTTTTGCTGGTTTCAGGTTTGCTACAACAACCACTTTCTTTCCGATCAGATCCTCTGGCTTGTACCAAGGAGCGATACCGGAAACAACCTGTCTGCCGCCGTCAAAGCCGTCATCCAGCTGGATCTTCAGCAGTTTTTTCGCTTTTTTGATTGGTTCTGCGGCTTTGATCTGAGCAACACGCAGGTCAACTTTGCCGAAATCATCAATGGCGATCAGTTCTGCAACACCTTCGTATTTTGGCAGGACAGGTCCCTGTGCTGCTTTTTTAGCTTCTACTGCAGCAAGAACTTCTTTGATGTCCAGACGAGCGAAAAGGATCTCCGGTTTTTCTACTACTTTATTGCCGGATGGGTACAGGCCAAAGGTCTTACATTCCTCCAGAGAACGCAGGGAACCATTGATCTGCTCAGCAATGCGTTTTGCGGTAGATGGCATGAAGGATTCCAGCAGGGAAGCACCGATGCTGATGCCTTCGATCAGATTGTAGAGAACGGTCTCCAAACGAGGCAGTTTCTCTTCCTCTTTTGCCAAAGCCCAAGGCATGGTCTCGTCGATATATTTGTTGCAGCGTTTGAATAGAGCAAAGATTTCGGTCAGAGCATCTGCTACGCGCAGCTGTTCCATTTTTGCAGAAACCTTGTCAGCTGTGCTGCAAACAACAGCTTTCAGGTCAGCATCCACCTCTTCTTCCACGCCGCTGTTGTTCACAACGCCGCTGAAGTACTTGTTGGACATGGAGATGGTGCGGTTTACAAGGTTGCCCAAAGTGTTAGCCAGATCGGAGTTCATGCGCTCTACCATCAGTTCGTAGGTGATGGTACCATCGTTTTCAAATGGCATTTCGTGGAGCACGAAGTAACGAACAGCATCTACACCGAACATTTCAGACAGTTCGTCTGCGTAGAGAACATTGCCCTTGGATTTACTCATTTTACCATCGCCCTGCAGCAGCCATGGATGACCAAAGACCTGTTTTGGCAGTGGAAGATCCAAAGCCATCAGGAAGATCGGCCAGTAAATGGTGTGGAAACGGATAATATCCTTGCCGATCAGATGCAGATCAGCCGGCCAGTTTTTATGGAACATTTCGTCATGGTTGCCATCGCAGTCATAGCCAATACCGGTGATGTAGTTGGTCAGTGCGTCCAGCCAAACATAGGTTACATGTTTTGGATCAAAGGAAACCGGAATACCCCAGGTGAAGGAGGTACGGGAAACGCAGAGATCCTGCAGACCTGGCAGCAGGAAGTTGTTCATCATTTCGTTTTTACGGGAAACAGGCTGAATAAATTCCGGATGCTCGTTGATGTAGTCAATGAGACGATCAGCATATTTGCTCATTTTGAAGAAGTAGGCTTCTTCTTTGGCAGGCTGTACTTCGCGGCCGCAGTCCGGGCATTTGCCGTCTACCAGCTGGCTTTCGGTAAAGAAGGACTCGCAAGGAGTGCAGTACATACCCTCATAGTA
>JAGALG010000260.1 GCA_017848075.1 Oscillospiraceae bacterium
ACCTTCCTGCTTGATCTGCAGATCGGGTGTGAGGAATAAGTGATCGGTCAGGCATTTGGAGATATCACTGATTTCGGACAGAGCCTGTGTTTTCGTGTTCTGCTGATCGGTGAGGACCAAGCCCACACTGATCTTTTCACAAATTGGCAGAGTGACAGAGGCAGTCAGCATATTATTGGACAATGTTGTTTTGACCAAAGAGGTCTCACCTCCATCGACAGTGATCGAGAAGGAAGCGGCAGAGCCGTTGGAATAGCTTTTCAGCTGAGCACTGAGTCCCAGAAGGATTTTTCCTCGCGGAGCAGGCTGAAGGGTATAATAAAAATCGCTGACCAGACTGGTTTGCTGGCTCAGTGCATACTCCATTTCCTGTCCAACGGAGAGGATACCTTCGTCTACAATATTTTGTGTCTGTGCGATGGTACCTTCCAAAGATTCCAGACGCTGATCCAAGCGCTGCATTAAATGGTCTGCAAATGCGTAGAGAGCAATATTCTGCAGAATGAGCAGAAGAAGGATCAATTTGACCCACCAAGGGGTCTTGTTTTTTTCTTTTTCCATATATAAACACCTGTTGGGATAAAGTCATTTGTATTTTGCACTGTCATTATACATGAAACAAAAGAGATTCACAAGGAATTCAGAAGAAGTTTCAGGAAAGTTTACAAGCGCAAAAGAAGGAGCATGGATTTCCATGCTCCTTACAGGAATGTTTCCACTCTTTATAGGTGGAAAGAAAGTTTAATCGCATAGCTGATGACAGGTGGAGAGGATCTCCTGTACTTTTTCTGAAGAACAAAGAAAGCGAATCTCTCCGTTGATAGACAAATAACAACAGTCTTCCTTATAAGGATAGAAAGCAATGTGATCGCTGTTTTCCGTTGGATCTGTATAAGAAAAAGTGAGGGATAGACAAGGCTCTGAATTAGGCCGGAGCAGGGCGGCTTGCACAGGGATCAGGTCAGTGGCGATCGAATAAAGATCATAAAAATCTTGTTCGTCAATCAATCGATTCCTGCACAAAACCTGCCCATCCCATTTAGTGAATAAAAATTGTTCCTCATCGCTTTGGATTTTCATTTTGGTGGTATCCTGGTAGCGGCTGGGGAAGAGGGAGGTCTCTGCCAAACTTTCGTAGCAGATAGAAAGCCAGGGAAGTTTGGCTCCATCGATTCGATAGACAATGGCTTCTTCATTCTTCATGAAATAAACGAAGCCATCTTCCTGCAGCGCAGAACAGTGCAAAACAAAAGACTTTTGGTATAAATCGAAAAAGATACTACAAAATGGAGCAGATAATCCGACCGCATGAAGCTCATTTTCGTTGGGAGAAAGGAAAATAATTTCTTCCGCCTCTAAATTTTTCAGGCTGTCCAAAAGAGGAGTAAGCGTAGCAGAGGATACTTCAATTTCCTCAGGGGAAAGAAGCTGCCCGTGCAATCTTCCTTCCTCTATATAAAAGGAAAGCGACAGAGCTTGCGGATGCAGCGCTCCACTGAGCAGAATAGATCCCTCTGTAAAAGAAAGCTCATCAGTGATTTGAAGTTGACACCACTGTTCCTGTTTCCAGAGTAAAGCCTGGATGGTCTCTTTGGGGTAGATATTGCAGGCACCATTATAATCGACATGGACACCTTCTTCTAAATGAAAAAGCTCTAATTCGATTTCCGGGCCACTGATGGGAGTAATGATAACGCTTTGCGATCCATCGCTATGATTACATTTTTCTTTCCATTCCTCCCCGGCTGGAAAGCACTCCAGAAGCTGCAACAACGCCTCCATCCGTTCGGAGCGCAAAGAAATCTGTTCCCATCCTTCCATTGTAAAATAAGTTCCATGGTTGATCAGATGAAAAGCATCCCCTTCGTTGTGGAAGGAGATGCGATCCAGCTGTTCCGGAGCAAGGGACAGCAGAGGACTTGTACTACCTTTTGTTTTAACCTCTGCACGAGCCGCAGGCTGCATGGGCAGTAAGAGGGCGAGAATACAAACCAGCAGAAGAATCAAGCACAGCCCATGCAGTAAAACAACAACTTGTTTCATTAACTGCAGAAGAGGTGCTCACCGATCTGTGTGATGACGGGACGGGTACGGATCCAACGATTGGAGGTTTTGGAGGGATTGTAATAGTAGATAGCACCGCCGGTTGGATCACTGCCATTCAGGGCTTCACGAGCCGCGCGGTAGGCCGACTCTGTAATTGCTTCATTGATTTGACCATCCGTGATCGCAGTAAAAGCACCGGGCTGATACACAACACCGGAAACAGAGTCCGGGAAGGATGGGTGCTCGACACGGTTCAGCACGACAGCACCAACGGCTACCTGACCGATATATGGTTCACCGCGGGCCTCAGCAGAAATAATACGGGCCAGCAAATGATAGTCAGAAGAATTGTTGCCAGAGGAAGTTCCACTGGGGAGCCCAATTTTCTCTAAAGTGGCAGCATCGGCAATACCGCTGGGGTTCAGTCCATGAGCACGCTGAAATTTTTTCACGGCTTCTGTAGTAAGAGAACCATAGTTTCCGGTAACCGGCCCATCAAAATAGCCCCAGTTTTTCAAACGCTGTTGGATTTTAGTAACTTCAGAACCAGTAGAACCATACTGAGATACAACGGGCGTACTGATTTCTGTTTGAATAGCGTCATGATCAGTGCGGGCCGAGAAGACGGCCAGAGAGATCAAACAAAGGTTGAGAGCGAGAATAATCGCTGTTTTAAGCCAGTTCAGGATGTGGGATGACAAGATGATTCCTCCTTTTAAGCAATGTTATAGTATGGATTCTTACCGTAAATCGGGGATTTATCCCCTTTTTTCAAAAAATCAAACTTTTTTGAAAAAAGGTGTTGACAAAGCGGGACGGGTATGATAATATATACAAGCTGACTTCGGGAAGTCGAACAGATTGAACAAAAGATCTGGATAAAGGTTGTAAACGATGATGTTTTTCTTTGAAAAACCGCTCAAAAAAGTTTAAAAAACCTGTTGACAAAGACGAAACAGCGTGATATAATAAACAAGCTGTCATCGAGACAGCGAGATCACACTGGACCTTGAAAATTGAACAACATTTAAGCGAAGCTTAAAGACTCAAGTTAATTTTATTTGAGAAATGTACTTTTACAGACGCAAGTGATTTTGTG
>JAGALG010000261.1 GCA_017848075.1 Oscillospiraceae bacterium
AGACAAAAACCGTATTTCACCACTTTTTGGCTCTCTGCATAGTATATTTGTAGATTGAGCAAGTTTCAGAAATCATTTTCTATGGTTTCTGCGAAGAAAGGGTGCGTGAATATGGAACGATATTTGGTACGCGGCGCAGGAAAGCTGAGCGGAATTTTGCCGGTTCACGGCGCAAAAAATGCCGCTCTCCCCATTCTGGCAGCGTCGCTGCTCTGCGACGGCTGTGAGCTGCACAACTGCCCACGGCTGTCGGATGTGGATGCGGCCTGTCATATTTTGAATCATCTGGGCTGCAGCACCCGGTGGCAAAACGAAACGCTGCTGATTGGAGCAGGGGACAGCAGAGACTGCAGTATCCCGGATCATCTGATGCGGGAGATGCGCTCCTCCATTGTTTTTCTGGGTGCTATGCTGGCAAAGTATCGTCAGGCGAAGCTGACTTTCCCCGGCGGCTGCGAGCTGGGCCCCAGACCCATCGACCTGCATCTGTCTTCTTTGCGAAAGATGGGTGTCTGCTTTGAGCAGCAGGGAGATGCCCTGTACTGTTCTGTGCCAAAGGAGCTCCACGGAGCCAGTATCGATCTGCCCTTCCCCAGCGTAGGAGCGACAGAAAATATTATGCTGGCAGCCAGTCTGGCCAAAGGGGATACGGTGATCCGCAATGCGGCGCGGGAGCCGGAGATCAGCGATCTGGCTGGCTTCCTCAATGCAGCGGGAGGCTGTGTCCACATGGAAAAGGACGGCACTGTTCGGATCCATGGCGTGGAGAAATTGCAGCATTGTACTTATTCTGTGATCCCCGACCGAATTGTGGGGATTACCTATCTCTGCTGTGCCGCCATTACCGGCGGTCGCATCACCATCTGCAACACGGAGCCGAATCATATGCGGGCAGTCTTTCCTATTTTTGAAGAAATGGGCTGCAGGCTGTCCATTGGATCTCACGAAGTTTCCTTGCAGGCACCGGAGCGGCTCAAAGCCGCAAGAAGTATTACAACGATGCCTTATCCCGGTTTCCCGACCGATGCTTTGGCACCGATCATGGCACTGTCCATGGTAGCTCGTGGAACCAGTATTTTTACAGAGAACATTTTTCAAAATCGCTATAAACAGGCTTGGGAGCTGTGCCGTATGGGTGCAGAGATCCGCACCGAAGGACGCATTGCTGTTGTCCGAGGGGTGGAACACCTCCATCCGGCCAGTGTAATTTGTACCGACCTGCGGGGCGGAGCCGCCTTGGTTATTGCGGCTTTGGTAACGGAAGGCGTGACAACGATCGGGGAGATCCGTCACATTGAGCGAGGCTATGAAAATCTGCCCGCTGTTTTGAATCAGGCAGGAGCCTGCATTACGGTAGAATAAAATTCGGATACCGGTTCGCCGGTATCCCTTATGATAAAGAAGGAGGGGGACGCGGATGGAACGCGGACAAGCACAGCGACAACAGCAAGTCAGACGGCAGCAGAGCCGCAGCAGAAAACGGAAGAAATATACGCTTCACTATTTGCTGCTGTTTTTGTTCTGTATTGGTCTGGGTTTGACCCTCTGCTTCACCGTGCTGTTCAAGATCAACACCATTCAGGTGGAGAATAACAGCTACTACAGCTCAGAGGAGCTGATCAGTCGTTCCGGACTGTCCAAGGGGGAAAGCCTCTTTGCTTTTAATGCCGGAGATATCGAGAAGATGCTGGAGGACCGTTTCCCTTATATTCAATCGGTAAAGGTGAAACGCCGTCTGCCGACAACGATCATTCTCTCCGTTACGGAGGAGGTTCCGTTGGGCTCTGCCTATACAGAGGAAGGTTATAGCATCCTGTCCGAAAGCGGTAAGGTGCTGAAGGTGAAAGTCAACGAAGCGCCCAAGGAGCTGCCGGTTCTTTTAGGCCTGGAGGACGAGAGCTTTACTGTCGGATCTTACCTGTCAGAAGTGGCAGAAGCTAAGGATGGCAGTAAGAGCCGGGTTCTGACAGAGAAATTCCAGCGGCTGCAACGTTTTATGACTATCGCGGAGGAAGCGGCTTTCGGAAATCTGACCTATATTGAACTGACCGATTTGGGTGAGATCAAGGTGCTCTATGACGGTCGTATCCTGATCGATTTTGGCAGTGAGCTGGACTTGAGTAAGAAGATTGCCTTTGTCCAGAAGGTTCTGGAGGATGGCATCGCGGATAAGCACCCGTTGTCCGGTTATACCAACGAGAATTTCGAGGGTACTATCGATATCACAGACCGCAAACAGCTGCGAACTCGGGCTTTGGCAATCAGCACCGTAGCAGACCAGCGAGCCTTCACTGTCTTCGAAGATGAGGATGCATTCTTTGCGGAAGAGGACGAGGAAGAACCTGTGACAGAGGAGCCGGAAGTAACAGAAGAAGAGGCCGAGCAGGAGGAATAATTTTCGATTATTTTTTCGGAAAACAGGGGAAAACCCATTGAAAAGCTGTTGAATATCTGTTAAGATATGCTTATATAGGATTATCATCAAGTGTTGGCAGCTTGTAAAATAAAAAATAGGAGGATCAGAATGGTTAGCTTTGATATGGACAAAGAAATCAATGAAAGCAAAGTTACAATAAAAGTTATCGGTGTTGGCGGCGGCGGCGGCAACGCAGTTAACCGCATGATCGAAGAAAAATTGGAGAATGTTGATTTTATCGCAGTAAATACCGATGCACAGGTGCTGAGAGAATCCAAAGCTCCTGAAAAAATCATGATCGGCACCAAACTGAGCCAGGGTCGCGGCGCAGGCGGCGATCCGGAAAAAGGCGAAAAAGCAGCAGAAGAAAACAGCGAAGAGATCGAAGCAGCTCTCCAGGGCGCTCAGATGCTGTTCATCGCAGCAGGTATGGGCGGCGGTACCGGTACCGGTGCAGCTCCTGTTATTGCTCGTATTGCAAAAGAAAAAGGCATCCTGACAGTTGCTGTTGTTACCAAACCATTCAGCTTTGAAGGCGGCCAGCGTATGGCACAGGCTGTTCGTGGTATTGAAAAACTGAAAGATCATGTTGACTCCCTGCTGGTTATCCCAAATGAGAGACTGGAAGAGATCTACGAAGAACTGGAATACGAAGAAACTCTGAAAGAGGCTGACCGTGTTCTGTACCAGGGCGTTCAGGCAGTTTCTGATCTGATCCTGAAAACCGGTTTGGTAAACCGCGACTTCGAAGATGTACGCCGTGTTATGTCTCTGGCAGGCAACGCTCATATGGGTGTTGGTCGTGGTACCGGTAAGGACAAAGCAAGAGATGCTGCAATCGCTGCAATTAACTCTCCACTGCTGGAATCCACCATCGATGGCGCAAAACGCGTTCTGCTGAATATCGTTGCTCCTAAGACCGTTCGTATGAAAGAAATCAAAGAAGCTTCCAAACTGGTTCGTGATGCAGTACATCCAGATGTAAAACTGTTCTTCGGTTCCAGCTTCGACGATTCTCTCAACGACGAGATGATCGTAACCGTTATCGCTACCGACTTCGACAGCGGTGTGGAAGATATGGATATCGAGAACATCGAAGTACCGGAAGTTCCGGAAGTAAAAGAAGAAACCGCTCCAAAAGCTGCTGTACAGCAGGAAGAAAGCTCTGCAGATGCTTTCGACTTCCTGAGCATCTTCAATAAAAACAAATAGTGCTACATAGACAGGGTCTTTCGGGGCCCTGTTTTTGCATGGTATGGGTACTTCCTTCATATTATATAAGAAGAGGAGGAATGCCTTATGATTTGCAGGATCCAGGAGTTTCGATATAAGGATGTCGTCTGTGTGGAGGATGGCACTCGTTTGGGCTATGTAGGAGATGTGGAACTGGATACCCGGAGTGCCCAGCTGAAATCGATCATTATATATGGGAAATTCCGCTGGCTGTTTTTCGGTCGGGAGGAGGATATCGTCGTTCCCTGGGAGGAGATCCGCATCATCGGGGAGGATACGATTCTGGTCAATATAACACCTCCTGTCAAGGCAAAGCGGAAGCGAAGCCG
>JAGALG010000262.1 GCA_017848075.1 Oscillospiraceae bacterium
ACCTTGATTTCGATAGTAGTAAGGGTATTGGTCAGCTGGTAGCCGTTTTCTTTGTTGCCTGCTGTTGGGGTGTAGCCAGTTGCTTCATCGACAACAGTGTACTCGATTGGTTTGCCTTCGCTGTCGTGCTTCGGCAGGTCGAGGAATTTGTATGCCCATTTGCCGTCTTCATCCGGTTTTACAACCATGGAGAGCTCATTGCCAGCAGCATCCTTGAACACTGCATTACCAACCATGACTTTCACTGTAATGGATTCTGGACGAGTATTATATTTGTTGTTTTCGTCAACCCATTCTTTGTACAGTGGGTTGTCATCATCTGGGCCGTTACCGTCGCCATCGATATCGATGGTTTCCAGGGTGTTCCGTACGGTTACAGTTGCAGCATCGTTGGTGAATACGATTCTATCTGTAGAATCCAATACATTTTCGCCCTGTTTGTAGGTTGTAACATAACCAGTTACAGCAGTTTCCTCTACGGTGTAGACAATGGTCTCACTACCAGTGATCTTACCCTGTTCGTCATAGGTGTACATTGCTTTCGGCAGATTTTCGAAGGTGTGTTTCCAGTTGTTGTCAGCAGACAAAATAACTTTATAATTTTCTTTATTGTCGCTAACTGGTTTAAATGGAACTGGTTTGCCTGTCGTCTCGCCTTTACCTACTACAGTCACTTCGATAGAGGTTGGTTGAGTGCCGTACTTGTTATCCTGGTCGTCCCAAACTTTCTCAACGGTCAGATCAACAGATTCGGTCAGACGGTTGATCAGGTTTGCCTGTTTGTCATTGCTGCTGCCAACCACAGTACCGCCTTCCGCTGTGTAGTTCAGTACATTGTCGGTTACGGTGTACTCAATTTTTACGCCTACTTTATTGGGTTCGTATTTTGGCAGATTGATGAAGGAGTAGGTCCAGTTGTTGGCTGCATTTGCAGTTGCTGGTTCAACAGTCTCAAGTACATACTTACCGTCGGTATCTTTTACAAAGTTACCATCTTGGTCAACCTGATACTGCTGTGCCTGTTTCTTCTCTTCACCGCTCTGCAGAATAACTTTGATTGCTGCGTTGCTTGGTCTCAGACCGTACTGGTCGTCATCGTCCAGCCAGGTCTTTGTGCCGCTGATGGTGATGGTTTCCGGTACATGTTTGTTGGTTACGGTTACTTTGCCTTCATTTTCATCATCGAAGGTAATGCTACCCGTTCCGTAGCTATAGGATTTCTCGTAGCCTGCTACGCTGTCTTCATCTACGGTGTAGACGATATCCACGCCGTTTGCTTTCTTCGGCAGGTTATCCCATGTAGCAGTCCAGTTGCCATTTTCGGTCAAAGTCTTCGCTACGCCAGTTACTCGATAGCCGTTTGCCATCAGGTGGATGGTAACAGAGCTTGGGCGTTGGCCGTCCTGATCGTCAACGTCATCCCAATCTTTGGTTACGGTGATGGAAACGGTTTCTGGGGTGTGCTCGTTCAACAGCAAGAAGCCGCGGTTATCACCAACGATACCGTCTGCATCGCCGCCATTATTGGTATCGTATGGGTGCTGTTTGTACGCCTGATAACCATTTGGCATATCTTCCTGTACGAAGTATGTAATCTCGTTGCCCTGGCTGTCATACTTCGGCAGGTCGGAGAACTGACCGCTCCAGTTGTTAGTTGCCGTCAAGGTGAGGGATTGGATTACAGCTTTGTTTGCATCAGCTTTGTTGAACAGATTTACAGTCAAAGTACCTGGGCGGATACCATCCTGGTTATTGTTATCGTGCCACTCTTTACGAACTGGGATGTTGATTAAAGCATCATCATTCCGAGTGTTGGTAATATTGTAACCGGAGTAAGTAGCATCGTAGCCCGGTACAGCAGCTTCTTCTACGGTATAGCTAATTTCTACACCTACTTTGCCTGATGCATATTTTGGCAGGTTGGTGAAGGAGTATTTCCATTCACCATCTGCGTTTGCACTTACTCGTGCAGTCTGTTTCAGGACACCATCTGCATACAGGGAAACATTGATGCTATCTGGGCGGGTGCCAAATTCGTTATCGTTGTCAACCCAAGTTTTGGTGCCGGAAACATCAGTGGTTTCTGGGGTGTTGTAGGTGTTGGTGATAAATACCGTTTTTGCTCCTACAGATTCTTCTGTTGCACCGTCACTGTAGGAATATTTTGCAGTATAAGTTGCACCATTGGAGAAAGTAATCTTATTATCAATGCCTACTCCAATTTCCACTACCCTATAGGTACCATTGCTATCTACAGACCAAACTGCTCGCCAGTCATTTTCTGCATTCAGAGTCACTGGTTCCGGATCTTTTCCGTCCGTTGTATCCGTATCGAATGGATGCCAGTTGTTATTTGCATCTTTATACTCCAACATCACTTGAATGCTGCTTGGACGCTTACCATCCCGGTTGTTGTCATCATCCCAGAATTTCTGAACATTGACATCGACAGTACCTGGGGTATAGGTATTCACAACCGTTGTTCCTGTTGCTTCGCTATGGAACTCGCCATAAGATCCATGTTCTTCTACAGTATAAGTGATCCGCTTTCCATCTGCATACGCTGGCAGACCTTCAATCTTAAAGATCCAGGTGTTCTCTTCTGTCGTAGACTTGTCGTCTTTCTTCAATTCCAGAACCTTATGTCCATTGACTTCACTTACTCGGTCTGCATAGGCAGATGGGAAAGTATCTACCATATTACCGTTTGCGTAAAGATGAACAAGAATGCTCTCTGGGATGTTGCTTTCCCAACCAGACTGAGTACCTACCCACTTTTTGGTAATGGTAACATCTGTAGTTTCTGGGGTGTAGGTGTTCGTGATGGTATAACCGATAGCTGTGTCACCACTGGTAGTTACCGTATAGGTTGCGCCAGTGGAGAAGGTGATGGTATTATTCGCAGAAACGCCAACTTCCTGAACGGAATATGGAATTGGAACAGCATTACCCTGTGCATCAACAGTACCATTGTATTTTGGCAGATCTTTAAAGGTTGCAGTCCAGTTATTATCTTTATTCAGAATAACAGTGCCTTCCTGCTTATCACCATTCATCACATAAACAGTAATAGAATTTGGGCGCTTGCCGTCCTGGTTGTTGTTGTCATCCCATACTTTCTTCACGGTAACGGAAGTGGTTTCTGGGGTGTAGGTGTTCGTGATGGTATAGCCAGTAAGTTCGTCAACACTGGTAGTTACCGTATAGGTTGCGCCAGTGGAGAAGGTGATGGTATTATTGGCAGAAACGCCAACTTCCTGAACAGTGTAGTTGATTTCAACACCGTTTTCGTATTTTGGCAGATCTTTAAAGGTTGCTTTCCATGCTCCAGTTTCGCCGTTGTCATCAACGGTACCATCCAGAACGATCATTGCTACCTGCATATCGCCCTTCATCAGTTTTACTGCTGTAGTCTCTGGGCGCTTGCCGTCCTGGTTGTTGGCGTCTTCCCAAACTTTGGTTACGGTAATATCAGTGGTTGCTGGGGTGTAGGTGTTGATAACCCTTGTGCCATCGTAGGTTACAACATAGCCATTTGCATTTGTTTTACCCGGTTCGATTGGTTCATTGTTTGTACCAACCTCACGGATGACATAGTTGATTGGAACAGGGTTGCCGTCTTGATCTACCGTACCGTCATATTTCGGCAGATCGGAGATTACGCCTTCCCAGTTGTTATCTGGGTCGTGCTTCAGTTCAACAGACTTCACCAGTGTTGTGCCGACATACGCACCAATGGTGATTTTTTCTGGTCGTTTGCCGTCCTGGTTGTTGTTGTCAATCCAGGTCTTGGACACATAGTAGTCTACGGTTTCTGGATTGTGGGTGTTGATAAACTGAGCAACATAGGCAACATCATAATAGTCAATATTATTGAAGGTAAGTCTATCGTTGTTGTATGTTTTCTCATTATAGGACGATTCTCCAGTCAGTTTTTCGGATACTGTGGTGTAGCCCTCAACCGGTTCTTCTGCTACGGTGTAGGTGTATTCTTTACCGTTGGCATCGAATCTCGGCAGGTTGATCCACATGTTTTCATAAACATCGCCGGATACATCAATGGAACCGGAGTAGAACAGATCATCGTTCTGATACAGTGTGAAGGTCAGTTTGTCCGGTCGGAGGCCGTCCTGGTTATTGTTATCGTCCCAAATCTTACGCAGACCAATTCTCATCGTCTGGGTGTTGACCAGACTATAGATATGCTCGGTGGTTGCGGTCTGTACCAGAGAGCTTACTACCCAGCCGTCCAAGTTGGAGGTATCTTCACGGATAGTGTAGATGTATTCGTAGCCTTTGTTATCGTATTTTGGCAGGCCTGTGATCACGATCTGGCCGGTTTTGCCGCTTGTTGGTCTGGTCACAGTATAGTCCGTGTTTTCGGTCAGCAGAGTACCGTTCTGTCTTACAAGGAATTTAACCTTAGACCAATCGATCTTAGCATTATCACCATACCAAGTTTTGTTGATGATCAGGCTTACTTTGACTGCGTCTTCCTTGATGGTGTTGGTGATGGTGTAGCCGTTCGCCGCATCACCCTTAATAACTGGTTCTTCATAGAATTCGTCCCAAGAGCTGTCGATTACTTCTTTTACTCTGTAGTCACCAGGGAGCAAATCAGTGAAGGTGTAGGACCAGCTATTTGCTGCGTTCAGGACAGCGCTCTGTACTTCGGTAGTACCTTCCATCAGTTTGACAGTGATGGAGCTTGGGCGTTTGCCGTAAGCATTACTGTTATCGTTCCAAACTTTTTCTACTGGGATATCGATAATCTCGCTGTTGGTAATCGTCCAAATGCCATTTGCATTATTGTAAGACTGGGAAACAGTGTAAGTATGTCCTTCGATGGTCACTTCACCGTTTTCTGCACCGTTTTCTTTTACAGTGTAGCTCTCGTTTGCAGGAAGTGCTGCTGTGGTAGCTTCCCAGCTATTACTTGCATTCAGTGTAAGTGGGGTGATGCCGTTAGAGCTATCGCCATCTGTGTCCACTTTTTCATTTTCGCTGTTATACACATCAACCGTTACAGAACCAGAAGGAATGGTACCTACCCAATCCTTCTTCACGGTAAGAGTACGGGTTCTCAGGGTATTTGTAATAACTACAGTACCTTCCGCAGCCTGACCGATATCGTTATCGCTGTCGCTGTTATTTGTATTGCTGTTATTTTCATAACCTACTTCGTACTTCGCACCGTTCAGACCATCAACCAATTTATCGTTGATAACGGTAACAGTGCCATTCTTCTCTTCAACTTCTGCTACGCCATAGAAGTAGTCTACTGTCGAAGTGTGGTGAGTTGGCAGATTTGGCCATCTGTAACGCCAGTCACCTACATTGTTCAGGGTCGTAATTACATCGATGGTTTCTCCGCCATATTCATACGACTCACCGTTACGATAGAGCTTCCATTCGCCGTCCTGACCAATCTTCTGGTAGAGGGCTACTGTAATAGAAGCTGGGCGCAGGTCAGTATGCTCCTCGTCACCAACCCACAGCTTCTGCACAACGATGCTCTTGGTATTCGGGTCGTAAGTATTGGTAATGGTTACAGAACCGGCATTGTTCGTGATCTGAATACCAGCATCACGATTCATTTCTTTTTGGGTGTTATTATCAGTATAAACTACCTCGTACAGCGCTGGAACTTTATGTTCACCAACCGTCCATACGATAGCCTGGCCGCCTTCATATTTAGGGAGATTTTCAATTTTAACCCCCCACTCGTTTGCGGCGGAAAGCACATATTCATCTCCATACATTGTACCATTTTTGAACAGGTGGAAATGCATGGAAGCTGGGATATCAGTGGTAAGGGTATTGCCATCTTTGTCTTTCCATACCTTGTTTACAGTGATAGCAACCGTTTCCGGGGTAAGGGTGTTGGTTACGGTGTAACCGGTAGAATTGCTACCTTCTACCTTTGTTAAGGTGTATCCTTCTGGCAGATTTTCTTCAGTTACAGTGTATTCCTTGGAAGGATCAACATTAGTGAATTCACCTTTCCAGCCGTTAGCTGCGGTCAGTTCGATAGTAGCAGTAGGGGTAGACGCACCTACCTCCACCAGATTCACAATGATGGAGTTTGGTCGTTTGCCGTCCTGGTTATTGTTATCGTCCCAAACCTTGGTCACAGGAATATCAACGGAGGTTGGGGTGTTGGTGAAGCGATAAGCAGCGATACTTGGTCGATTATCACCCACAACATAGATATAGTCATCAATTGTATCAAAACCAGTCTGCTCATAGTTTGAGTTTGCAGGCAGTTCTTCTACTACTTTATAATAAATACGCTGTAAACTGTCATTCTGGTAGTCCAGATTTTCAAAGGAGCCCTTCCATTCATTTGCTGCATTTAAGGTCAGAGTTTTACCTGTGTCGGTCCATGGGCCATTTTCACTTGTAGAACTCTGTAATTTAATGGTCAAATCATCCGGGCGAAGATGCTCATAGCCTGTGTCATTCCAAACTTTTACAACCGGAATGACATAGTTGATGTAGCGAGAGGTAAATTCGGTATTAGTTGCCGGGTTGAAGTCCAAACCGCCGTAGTACGAACCATCATACTTCACATAAGTATCACAGTTCATGGCTGCACGGGCAATACCATCGTAATTGTAGGTTAGCACAACATTCTCGTAAATATTGTCATCGTTGTCGATCAGGTCAACCGTAACGGTCGCCGTGGTATTCTGTGTTACATAGAAATTCGTATTCTGTCTGTTTTCAATAACAGCATCTACATTTCGTTCAAAGTCGGTGTAGGTATAGCTATTTTCCCACTGAGTGCCGTATCGGGTGTATCTATAGAAATTCGTCAGTGTGATTGAGTGTACCTGATTGACCTGGGCAGCAATCGTTCTTGGTACACCTGTACTAATCGTAGTACCACTAATGTAATCGACTAGTTCAGTGGTAATGGTGATCGAAGCGCCTGGCAGACGAACATCCAAGTGCTGCATCAGTTTGTTTGGCAGTTCACGTTTCACCTTATTTAGTTCGGTTTCGTTCACTTCCGGCAGCATCTCCTGCGCGTTTTCGCTGAGGGTTTGTGTATGAGCCTGCAGGGCAGCGGTCTGCTCCTCGCTGAACTGGGACAGGAGGGCATACTGCTCCTCGGTCATATTGTCCATATAGTCGCTGAGCTCGTCATAGCTCTCGAAGGCCATCAGCGTGTCATACAACTCCTGTACAGGGTCAGCGGTCGGGGTCTCCGGCTGCTCTTCGCTCTGCTGCTGTGCTTCAGCGGCAGCGATGGAAACAGCATAGCCGCCTTCCACTGCGGAAACAGCTGCGGCAAAGCCCTCCGGAACGCCGGACACGGTCAGTGTGTAGGCAGTTTCAGAGTATGGCAGCTGGTAGGTGGCTGTCCAGTTTTCTTCTGCTGTGAGCTCCTGCACAACAGGAGTTTCTCCTTCTGCGCCGGTAGTGAAGCTGAGGGTCAGGGATGGGCTGATGGATTCAGCCGGAGTCTCGCCCCAGTTTACTGTTACGGTGCTCTGCTGTGTCTGCTCCACGATCAGCTCGCCCTCCGGTGGGGTCGGCTCTGTACCGGTCGCAAAAACAGCGGTGGACATGCTGGAGAACATCATAGACAGAGCCATGACCGTCGCCAGTACGCGTTTTGCCTTTTCTTTCAATCTCATTTTTACTCCTCCAATCGATTGACTTTATGGTTTTAACCCGGGGTTAAAGCCCGGTGATTGGCCACATTTTTGTTCGCTTAGGCTGGGCTTATGCTGGAGTACTCCAGCATAGAAGGCCGGCCTTCTCGCTTTGGTAATTATGTAAAGTTATCCATATAAAATTTACCACAAACACTGTCACTTGTCTACAGTTTTTTCATGGTGAATAAGCAAAAAACCCGAAATCCGTTAAAAAATTCACATTTGCTCTTTTCTGAAAGCACCAAAGAAAAGTTGATTTTGGCTTTTTTATTCGTTATAATATGTTACAGTATTTTTTGAAAAACTTCCACATACAATTTGTGCGAAAAGTTGGATAAACAACTTTTCGGCCCTAAGAGTTGAGTATTTCGAGGCGTTTTTATGGATAAGAGAATCGAAAAAACCAAAAAGGCACTGCATACTGCCTTTTATCAGCTGCGCAGCAAAAAAAGCATCCGGGATATCAAGGTCGCAGAGCTTTGTCAGGCGGCAGAGGTGAACAAAACCACCTTTTACACCCACTACCGGGACATTTTTGAATTGGCCGACGAGGTGGAGAAGCTGCTGCTGTATCAGGTCATCAGCAGCATTCCTCAGGACAAGGACTACAGCTTCCGGAACCCGGCTCTGTTCACCCGGGAGATCATGCTGGCCTTTGAGCACTATCGGGAAAAGATGCTGATCCTGTTCTGCGACAGCGATCTGCGGAATTTGGGTCTGTTTCTGGAACAGACCACGAAGGAGGCCATCTTCCGCCGCTACCCTGAGCTGAGAAACAATGCTGAGCTGAACATTTTGCTGTCTTACTGCATTTACGGCGCGGCCAACACCCAGATCCGCAACCGGGATGTTCCCATTGAAACCGTCATCGCCACCGTGGAAAAGATCGTTTCCGCCATGGGGCCTTTGATGGAAGAGATCACAAAGCAGAAAGCATAAAAAAGAACCGCCCTCTGTGGGGCGGTTCTTTTGCGTATTGGCTTATTTTTTCTTTTTCAGCACCACGGCACTGCGGCTTGGAAGATAGATCTGGAAGCCGGTCTGGCCGTTGGAGTGGCCGTAGGAGGTATAGTAACGGTCCGTAGCGATGCGATCGTGGCCGCCAAAGGCTGCGGAGTCGGAGCTGAGCTGCACCTCGAAGTCGCCAGTCTCGCCCATTGGAACAAAGAAGTCGGCGTAGCTTTCGCTTGGGTGGAAGTTCAGCAGGAAGGTGCTGCTTCCGCGCTGGTAGGCCATGACCTTGCGCTCATGGTCGATATGCAGCATCTTGATCTTGCCGGTAAACAGGCGGTTCTTGCGGGCCATGTCGATCATGGCCTGCTCAAAGTTGTTGAGGAACTGATAGCGCAGGAAGCCGTTTTCCGCCAGACTCCACTGTCTGCGGCAGTAATGGTAGCTCCAGCCGTTGCCCTCCCGTGGGAAGTCGATCCATTCGGGATGACCGAACTCGTTGCCCATGAAGGTCAGGTAGCCTTCGCCGCCGATGCTCATGGTCAGCAGGCGGATCATCTTATGGAGCGCCATGCCCCGCTCGATGACCATGCTTGGTGTATTGCGGTCCATGTCGGTGTACATGGCTTTGTCGCAGAGGCGGAACATAAGGGTCTTATCCCCCACCAGTGCCTGATCGTGGGATTCCACATAGCCGATGACCTTTTCCTTTGGCCAGCGGCTGGTCAGCTCGGCCCAGATCCTGCCCAGATCCCAGTCCTCGTCCCGCTGCTCCTTCAGCAGCTTGATCCACAGATCCGGCACACCCATGGACAGACGGTAATCAAAGCCGATGCCGCCGTCCTCGATGGGCAGACACATACCCGGCATAGCAGACATATCCTCCGCAATGGTGATGGCGTTGGGGTTCACCTGCCGGATCAGCTCGTTGGCCAGCTGCAGGTAGGTCACCGCCTCGGTGTCGGTGTTCAGGGAGAAGTAGGTTCTTGGAGCGCCAAAATCAGCGCCCAAACCATGATTATGGTAGAGCATGGAGGTGATGCCATCGAAGCGGAAGCCGTCGAAGTGGTACTCCTCCTGCCAGAATTTCAGGTTGGACAGCAGGAAGTGCAGTACCTCCGGCTTATTGTAATTGAAGCATTTGGTGCCCCAGGCCGGATGGTTGCCTCGTGCTCCCTCGTGGAAGAACTGGTAGTCGGTGCCGTCAAACTGATTGATGCCCTCCCTGCTGTTGATGGCGGCATGGGAATGTACCACATCCAGCAGAACGGCGATGCCCATGGAATGAGCCGTGTTGATCAGATCCTTCAGCTCCTCCGGTGTGCCGAAGCGGGAGGATGCGGCGAAGAAGTTGGTCACCTGATAGCCAAAGGATGCATAGTAAGGATGCTCCATAATGGCCATGATCTGAATGGTATTATAGCCCAGCTTTTTGATGCGGGGCAGAATGTTCTCTTTGAACTGGCTGTAGGAACCGATGGAGCCTTCCTCCTGCGCCATACCGATGTGACATTCGTAGATGTACAGGCTCTTCATGGGTTTGAAGTCCTGATCGCTCCATTTGAATTTCTTCTTGGGCGCATGGATGCGGGCGTTCCACTGGATGCTGTTTTCCTCCTGCTGCACATATTTGGCGTAGAGAGGGATGCGGTCCAGCTCCTGACCCTGATGATGGACGATGACCATGATCTTCTGGCCATGCTTCAGGGCGTCCTTTCCCGGCAGGAAAATCTCAAAATTGCCGTTGTCCAGCTTAGTCAGCGGATGGCTGTGGCGGTTCCAGTTGTTGAAGTCACCGCAGAGGTACAGGGCGTCGGCGCCGGGAGCCCACTCCCGGTAAGTCCAGCCCTCCTTGCTCTGGTGGAAGCCGTAGTACAGATGGGCGTTGGCGAAGTCCTTCAGCTGCTGTCCGTCCGGGAGCAGCTGTTTTTTCATGTTCTCGTAGTTGAGCATTCGCTGGGTCAGATCCTGCTCATAGTCCTGCAGCTGGGGATTGTACTTCAAAATGTTCTGTTTCATTTCATCGACTTCCTTTCCTGTTCCGATGAAGAGGTCTCTTTCCTATAAGAAAATAATACACTTTTTCTACCCATCGGTCAAGGACGGTGGACTTTCCCATAAGAGCGTACTATAATTAGGAAAGAAAGGACGGGATCCCATGAAAGAGATTTTTTATAATGCCAATGTTTACAGCGGAAGCCTCCCTCTCCGGGAAGCCTTTGTGGTAGAGGACGGCCGCTTTCTTTTTGTAGGTGACAACGAGAGCGCTTTGGCTCTGGCGCAGGAGGGCGACAGCCTTCACGATCTGGAGGGCAAGTTCGTTTGCCCGGGCTTCAACGACAGCCACATGCATCTGCTGGGCTTCGGGGGGCTGCTGTCCATTGCTCAGCTGGGTAAAGCTACCGGCAGTCTGGAGGAAATGCTGGGCTGCCTGCGGGATTTCCTCCAGGAA
>JAGALG010000263.1 GCA_017848075.1 Oscillospiraceae bacterium
AGAGAGTATGCAGGGAGAAATCGTTCTGATCGGGAGACAGGCGTTTGGCAAAACATAGTTTCGACCCGGATAGGAGGGTGAAGCAGAAGTAAGATTGCTCTGTAGGAATCTCATAGGCTCGAAGTTGAAGATGTAATCCTTCCTCTGTAAAACAAGCTTGAAAAAAAGAAAGAGGAGGCTTCGGGTCCTGATAAAAATGGGCGAGTCTCGTTGAGGGCAGAACATCAAACGATGGCAAATGAGTCAGAAAAGGGAGCTGCATGGGGATCCTCCTTTCAGTGTGTTTTTCCACTGTATGTAAAAAGAAGAGAACTTATGCTTTTCCACAGGTCTAACGACAGTTGGTGGAAAATAAAAAGGGAAGATTTGCAAAAGATTTTGGGAAAAGGGTCTTCCTACCTTGTAATAAAAGTGATTTTCGTTTAATATATAGGTAGATTCATTGATGATGGGAGGCAATATTGTGGCACATATCCAAGGAGAATATCCAATTATCAAAGTAGGCAGCGGTGCTATGGTGGATTACACCATCCACTGCCCAGACATTGTAAACGAGGCAAAAGCAGGTCAGTTTGTACACATTCGTGTACCGGGTTTTACTCTGCGCAGACCAATCTCTATCTGCGAGATCGACAAAGAAGCTGGTACTCTGCGTATCCTCTTTGATATCCGTGGTGAGGGTACCAAAGAACTGGCAAAACGCAAAGAGGGCGACCTGATCGATGTGATGGGCCCTTTGGGCAACGGTTTCGATCTGCTGGACAAAGAGAAAAAAGCGGTGGTTGTTGGCGGCGGTATCGGTGTTCCCCCAATGCTGCAGACTGCAAAACACTACGGCGCAAATGCAACAGCAATTATTGGTTTCCGCAACCAGGACCTGATTGTACTGGAAGAAGATTTCAAAAACAATGATGTTCCGGTTATGCTCTGTACCGATGATGGTTCTGCCGGTCACCATGGCCTGGTTACCGATATGCTGAAAGAGCGCATTGCTCAGGGTCCGGTTGACATTGTATATGCCTGCGGTCCAAAGATCATGCTGAAATTTGTAGCTAAAATGTGCCAGGAAAATGGCATTCGCTGCCAGGTTTCTTTGGAAGAACGCATGGGCTGCGGTGTTGGTGCTTGTTTGGTTTGCGCTTGCAAGACAAAGAAAGAAAACGGCGAAGAGACCTACAGCCATGTATGCAAAAATGGTCCGGTCTTCGAGGCAGAAAAGGTGGTATTCGATGAGTAATCTGAAAGTTAATGTTGCTGGCGTTGAATTTAAAAACCCAGTGATCACCGCTTCCGGCTGCTATGGTTTCGGCCGCGATTATGAAGATATGTATCCGCTGTCCGCTTTGGGCGGTGTTGCGCTGAAGGGTATGACCTTCAAAGAGCGTCTGGGTAACCCACCTCCTCGTATCGCTGAGACTCCAAGCGGTATGCTGAACAGTGTTGGTCTGCAGAACCCAGGTGTAGAGCACTTCCTGGCAAACGATCTGCCATATCTGGAGAAACAGGACACAGTTCTTATTGCTAATATTGCAGGCAGCACCATTGAGGACTACTGCAAAATTGCAGAACGCCTCTCCGATAGCTCTGTTCATATGATGGAACTGAATATCTCCTGCCCAAATGTAAAAGAGGGCGGTGTTGCTTTCGGTACTTCCTGCGAAGGTGCGGCTGGCATCGTAAGAGAAGTGCGTAAATTCTGCAAAAAACCATTGATGGTAAAACTGTCCCCAAATGTAACCGATATTGTATCCATTGCAAAAGCGGTGGAAGCAGAAGGTGCTGATGCGGTTTCTCTGATCAATACCTTGCTTGGTATGAGAATCGATATCAATTCCCGAAGACCGATTCTCCGCAACAATGTAGGCGGTCTGTCCGGACCGGCTGTATTCCCTGTAGCTGTTCGTATGGTATGGCAGGTTGCAAATGCAGTTAAGATCCCGGTTGTTGGTATGGGCGGTATCGAAAAATGGCAGGACGGCATCGAAATGATGATGGCCGGTGCATCTGCAATTCAGATGGGTGCTTCTCTGTTCTATGATCCAATGGCTCCTGTCAAAGTGGTAGAAGGCATGAACAAATGGCTGGACGAGAACCATATTGAAAATATTTCCGATATCGTTGGTACCGTAAAACCATGGTAACTACCCTTTATCTGGTTCGGCATGGCGAGACAGACAGTAATATAGAGCGTCGTTTTCAGGGAAGAAGGGACATCCCTCTCAATGAAAATGGTCGTCATCAGAGTGAGCTTTTGGGACAGGCTATGAAGGACTGCAGGATCGATGAGATCTTTAGCAGTTATTTGGCTCGTGCCAAAGAGACAGCCGAGAAAATCGCCTGTTTTCACCCGGAACAATCGGTAACGATTTGTCCTGGTTTGGAAGAGGTGGATGTCGGTGATGTGCAGGGACAGTATTTGGATGTAATTGCCAAAGAGATGCCGGAGCTATTCCGCTGCATGTCGGAGGATCAGGCACATTTACAGTATCCGGGCGGAGAAAGCTGTCGGGATGTATATGATCGTATAACAAAAACGATAGCACGGCTGGTAGAACAAAGCCGGGGCAAGACCATTGTTGTGGTCAGCCACGGCTTTGCGATTCAGATGTACCTTCACTATGCTTCGGGAAAAGCCTTTGAGGAAATGGGCAATTATATTGTTGCCAACACCTCCCGCAGTAAATTTCTCTTTGAGGATGGCTCTGTATTTCCTCAGACTGTCTATATCAATCGTCACGATCATCTGTCTGCCGATGATTTTACCGAATGGAAAATGGAAAAATAAAGTGAGAGAACTATGAAAATTGCAGCAGTCGACTTCGGTGACGCGCGCACCGGACTGGCGATTTGCGATAAACAGGAAATGCTGGCTTCTCCGGCTGGTGTTATCCAGGAGAAAAACTTTGACCGAGCTGTGGTGAAAGTTGCGGATGCACTGAAAGAATTGAGTCCAGAGCTGGTCGTTGTAGGACATCCAATCAATATGAATGGTACCATTGGTGTCCGTGCTCAGCACTGCGAAGAATTTGCTCGTCAGTTAGAAGCAGCCTTGGAGAAGATCCCGGTTGTTCTTTGGGACGAAAGAAGCACCACGGTGTCTGCGATTGGCTTCCTCAATGCTACGGATACTCGTGGCAAAAAGCGTAAAGCAGTCATTGACACTGTGGCAGCAACTATTATTCTGGAGAACTATCTCAATTATCGCAAAAATCACAGAGAAGAATAAGAAAAAGCCACCCAATTTGGGTGGCTTTTTAACTATACTTTTATTTGACGATCAATCGTTTCGAAGGTTTGGGATAGAATACCCCAAGTCTCAGCAGGTGAAAAATATCGGCATTTGGGTAACCAAAGGTTGCGCAGCTGCTCCAGCTGAGACGGATAAAGTTGAGCTGCGGTTGTATTGGACAGGATCGTGAGGGCAAACTGATTGGCATCCAGTTCATACGGTAAAGAAAGATAAAGCTCGGTAAACCAAGATTGCTCTCCATCCAGATGAGTGGACAACCATCTGCCATTCTCCATTTTAAAACAAGCACCATCGTATTGAACCACATAAGGAAGACTTATACGAATTTCCTGGGAAAACAGTTCCGGACAGCTATACTGGATAGCGTGTCGAAGTTCGTGCAGGAAATAGTAAAGTGGATGAATTGAACTGGTAATCGGAAGGTTCTGGTTAAGAAATAAAGTTTGAATCAGCGGGTCATAAAGTCCAAAAGCATTTTCATATCCTTCCGGCATCTGAAAGGAAAGGCAGCAGGATAGGCCGAAATAATCTTTTGTATAAAGGAAGATGGTTTCCATGTTTGCTCCGGATCGGAGCAAGTTTCTTACTGTTTCTTCATATATTTGTAGCTTCATCATTTCCCCTCCCTTTTTCCATTATAAAAGAAAAGGAAGAAAAAAGAAAGTCGAATTGGTTTAAACCTCTTTTCTTGAATCAAAAAATATGGTATTCTTCCATTAAACCGTAATTTTGGAGGTTATTATGCAGAAACTGATCGGACTGATGCGAAAAGCAATTCAAAAATATGATATGATCCAGCCGGGGGACCGTATAGCGGTTGGTGTCAGCGGAGGAAAGGACTCGGTAGCATTGCTGGCGGGTTTGGCGAAGCTGCGGGACTTCATGGGCATCGATTACGAGATCATTGCTATCACATTGGACTACCGTTTTGGCGGTGTTGATAGCGATTTCTCAGAGCTGCAGCAGTTGTGCGATCAGTGGAAGGTGCAGTATGTGGTGAAGCCTACCGAAATTGGCCAGATTATTTTTGATATCCGAAAAGAGTCGAACCCCTGCAGCCTGTGTGCCCGAATGCGTCGCGGCTGTCTCCATGATGCGGCAAAGGAATATCATTGTAATAAGATTGCTTTGGGTCATCATTATGACGATGCAGTCGAGACATTCATTATGAATCTGTTTAACGAGGGTCGTGTAGGTTGCTTCCAGCCGGTGACCTATCTGAGCAGAAAGGATCTTACTTTGATTCGCCCAATGATTCTGGCAGAGGAAAATGTAATCTCATCTACAGTAAGACGCTGCGCACTTCCTATTGTAAAAAGTAAGTGCCCGGCAGATGGTGTGACTCAGCGCCAGTGGACCAAAGATTGGATCCGAACAATGGATAAAGAGCATCCAGGTTTAAAGAAGCGCTTGTATGGTGCCTTGGAGCGAGGACATATCGATGGATTTACGGATAAAGAACCTCCCCGCGTGAAAGAGGAACGGAATTAAAAGTTTTCCAAACTTTTTTGAAAAAAGGTGTTGACAAAGCGGGATAGGTATGCTAATATATACAAGTTGACTTCGGGGAGTCGAACAGATTGAACAAAAGATCTGGATAAAGGTTGTAAACGATGATGTTTTTCTTTGAAAAACCGCTCAAAAAAAGTTTAAAAACCTGTTGACAAAGACGAAACGGCGTGATATAATAAACAAGCTGTCATCGAGACAGCGAGATCACACTGGACCTTGAAAATTGAACAACATTTAAGCGAAGCTTAAAGACTCAAGTTAATTTTATTTGAGAAATGTACTTTTACAGACGCAAGTGATTTTGTG
>JAGALG010000264.1 GCA_017848075.1 Oscillospiraceae bacterium
CGGCTCTTGCAGGCCGCTAAGCAGATGCAGCGTGGTACTTTTTCCACAACCGGAAGGTCCCAGCAGACCAATCAGCTTGCCATCCGGAATCTCAAAATTGAACTGATTTACCGCAATGACATCCGCTTCCTTTTTATTTCGATTGGGAAATCTTTTGGTCAGATTTTCAAGTACAACTTTCATTTTATCCCTTCCCTTATAAAGGCTGTTTCAAACAGCCGGAATACTCTTACATTTTAGCCCAAGCTGACTGTCAAGTCAATGGGAAAGCCGTCTTGTGTCAATACAAAAAAGACACCCTTTCGGGTGCCTTGAGCTGATCCTATTTATTACGGAAATATTTATTGTGTACGGAGGCGATAACATAATCCAGCAGTTGGAAACCAACACTACAGAACAAACCCAATGTAAGGCTCAGATAGAAAGCACGAAAGACGATAATAAGCTCCACAACCATGATTAAAATAATCAATACGGATGCGTTTTTGTCCATATTTTTCATACTTCCACCTCCTTACTATAGTATACCACATTTGCGAAGCAAATTGAATACAAAGAAGGAAGCTCTCTTTTCATCAGCAAAATGCACAATAAATCAGGGAAATAAAAAACACACTCAGCATTTTGCCAAAGTGTGCAGAACAAAAATTATTAAATATATATAAATTAAAAAAGGCAAAAAATATGGTGGGAGTTACAGGGCTCGAACCTGTGACCCTCTGCTTGTAAGGCAGATGCTCTCCCAGCTGAGCTAAACTCCCACAATATTGGAGCGGGTTACGAGGCTCGAACTCGCTACCTCCACCTTGGCAAGGTGGCGCTCTACCAGATGAGCTAAACCCGCATATTATGGCGACCCGGAAGGGGTTCGAACCCTCGACCTCCAACGTGACAGGCTGGCGTTCTAACCAACTGAACTACCGGGCCAAATGCCTTGTCGTCCTGACGACGATTGTTATTATACCTCACAGAAAAACAATTGTCAATACTTTTTCTAAGGAAGATAAAAATATTTTTCCAACTGATGGAGCAGTTCTTCTCCAATTCCATCGATGTTTTGTAATTGTTCCATAGAATGAAGTTTCTGACTGCTCACATAGGAAAGAATCGCATCGGCTCGTTTCTCCCCGATACCTTTTACCTGTAGTAAATCCTCTTTGCTGGCCTCCAAAATAGATTTTGGAAAGCGGAACAACTCTTGTCTTTGCTCTGCAGAGAGAAGGAGTTGAGGTGCGGTTGTTTTCGTTTGTCCGATTACAAAACAAAGAATGATTCCAAGTGCACAGAGCAAAACGGCGCCTGTATAAAGAACATTCTTTTTCACACTTCAACTCCCCTTTCCTTAGAATTTTCTGCCGCCGCCACCATGGCTTCTTCCGCTGCTGGAACGATGCATGGTGCTGTGGCCTCGACTGGAACCTCCGCTGCGGCTTCCTCCATCATTTTGTGGGATCGCTGTTTTCCGCACAGAACTGTGCAGGAAAATATCCCGATTCACACGCAGATGAACCCGTCCATCGCTCACATAGTGGAAGGTCGTCTGACTCTTATTGGGCAATTTATTATGGAGGAAAGCCATGATAGCCACCACAATACCTCCAAAAACAGCACTGCCGAGCGCCGCAGGAAGGATCAAGGAAATGATAGATCTTTCCTGATATTCTGAACTTTGGCCCGGTCTTTGATCGGTAGGTCGTACCGGGGACGGCTCCGGTGCGGTGCTGCTGGTTTGACCTTCCGGTGGTTGCTGCAGAATCTCCTCCACCTGATAGAGGAATAACTGAACAGCCCCCACAAAGTCTCCCTCACCCAAAGGATCAACCAGCTCATAGGTCATTTCATCGATGATAAAATCAGTAAAATAATCTGCTCCCCGACCGCAGGTAGAGATCCACACTTCCCGATCTTCCATATTGATCAGCATCAGCAGACCATCATCCCCAAAACCATTAAAGTCATAGAAATCGTCGGCATAGTCTGCGGAGCTAAGACCTGCGTTATCGTCAGTCACTACTACCGCGATGTCCATATCATGAGTTTCCACCATATAACGCATCTTATCCCGCAACTCTGCTTCCGCTTCATCCGGGATCAGCCAGGCATAGTCATAGAGCAGTGTGTAGGGATCTGCTTCCGGCACGGAAGCAAAGACGGAAAGGCTCATTGAAAAAATCAAAAGCAAGCTGAGGCAAATCGAAACTACTTTCTTCATAAGAGCAGCCCTCCGATCATAGCGAGGACAAAAGCTGCTCCGGCACAGATGCCAAACAATTTCGCCATCTGTCCCTGACTCATCGGCAGATTGCCTACCATCTTTCCCGTTTGACCATTCATGGCAAGAAGATATGTTTTTCCTTTGTACTGGGTGGAAAGCAGCCATACGGGCAGCATGGCGTAGCGGGTATCTTTGTTGGAAACAGAGGTGGCATAGTGAGTTACCTGCCGGGAGAGATAGCCGTGGAGCGTTTGCTCTGTCAAGCTGCGGGCTGCCGACTGAA
>JAGALG010000265.1 GCA_017848075.1 Oscillospiraceae bacterium
CGGTCAGCCGCAGTACCATTGCCCGTATGCCCTATGAAGACTACATTGCTCAACGAACTGCCGCTTTCCGCAATCAGGAACGGGAAGCACTCAGTGACCGCCGTCAGGAAAAAATCCGAGAAGAAAAGTTTCAGAAAATTTACCAGCAGGTAGAGCGGGCGCAGAATGCCGTTTCCCGTCAGGACCCTCACACCGGACAGCTTTTGAAGAAAAAAATGAAGGCGGTCAAGTCACTGGAAAAACGCTACGAGCGAGAAAGTGAAGACATGCGCCAGCTCCCGGAGGAGGAGGAAGCTATTTTTATGAAAATTGGCCAGGAGCTGAAAATTCCTGCCGGAAAAATTATGGTAGACTTCCATTTGGATCAGCTAAACACTCCAAGGGATGAGAATGGACAGCAGAGGCTTTTGTCCCGTAACCTTTCTCTGCTGGTGAAAGGACAGCAAAAAGTCTGCATCATCGGCCGCAACGGCTGTGGCAAAACCACTCTCCTGCGGAAAATCGCAGAAGAGCTGTTGCAGCGTAGCGATATCAAAGCTGCTTATATGCCGCAAAACTACGAAGAATTGCTGGATCTGGATCTGTGTCCTGCCGATTTTCTTGCCCCCAGTGGCCAAAAAGAAGAAGTAACCTGGGCTCGTACCTGCTTGGGCTCCATGAAATATACCCCGGAGGAAATGGGTCGTCCGATTCGGGAATTGTCCGGTGGGCAAAAAGCCAAACTGCTTCTGCTCCGCATGAGCTTTTCCGGAGCTGATGTGCTGATTTTGGACGAGCCAACCCGCAATTTCTCTCCTTTGTCTTCTCCTGTCATCCGCAGTGTGCTGAAAAGCTATGGTGGCGTAATCCTCAGTATCTCCCATGACCGAAAATATATTACCGAGGTCTGTGACCATATTTACCGCCTGAGCCCTGATGGACTGTTTCCTCTTGAGAATTTTACGCTTTGATTCTCTGTCCTTCTGTGGTACAATAACTGTAAAACAGTTATTGTACTGAATGTCCAAGGCGATACGCTCTGCAAGTGCATCGCTACCGCCTGTTATGGACAATGATACCCCTGCAAGCTTCGCTTTTGTGGTATAATGAATTTGCTGTGGGTTGCCATTCCTGACAGTCCACAGCTTATTTTGTATAAAGGGGACTGTTCCAATGCTATCTTTAATTCTGGCCATTTTATGTAGTACACTGATCTCCACCGCTATGCGGCTCAGTGAAAAACACATTGAAAATAATATGGCAATGTTTCTGTCCAACTATGCCATCTGCACGGTATTATCCTGCTTCTTTATGGGAGATATCTCCTTACCGAGCAACGAAAGCGGCCTTGGTCTGACATTGATCCAAGGTATTTTCAGTGGCTTTCTCTACCTGATGAGCCTATGGCTGATGGAGCGGAATATGGTACACAATGGTGTGGTTCTGACCTCCGCTTTTTCCAAACTGGGTGTTCTGGTTCCCACACTAATGGCGATCCTTGTCTTCCGAGAATCCCCCCAGCTGATGCAGCTGCTTGGTATGGGTCTTGCTCTTTATGCGATTGGCTTGATTTACTTTGAAAAGGGAGCTTTTGCTTATGGAAAACGGAAGCTTCTGCTTTTATCTACTTTGCTTGTCAGCGGTGCCAGCGATTCCATGGCAAACATTTTCGACAAAAGCGGATCAGCTCTGTTGAAAGATCATTATTTGTTCTTCACCTTCCTTTCCGCCTTCGTATTTGCATTTCTTCTGAATCTCCAGCAAAAGGGTAAAATCAGCCGAAAGGAGATTGGCTTTGGTCTTTTGATCAGTATCCCGAATTACTTCTCCTCCCGCTTCCTTTTGGGAGCTCTGGCTACCCTACCTGCTGTCATCGTCTACCCCGTATTCAGTGCAGCCACCATCGTCGCCATCAGTTTGGTTGGTGTGCTCTTCTTCAAAGAAACCGTCAGCAAACGGAAGCAATTTGCTCTGCTGCTGGTCATGGCTGCCTTGATTTTCCTGAATTTATAGGCCGCAACCAATTGTTGCGCCCGAAGTTGGTGGACGCAACCGCATTTTTTTGATAAAATCGCCGTGAAAGGAGAGATATTATGGGAGCAAGCAATGGTTTTATTTCTTTCGTACCATGGACTTTGATCGCACAGTGGTTTAATATTCTGTTACTGATTGCGCTTGTCGTTCTGGGCATCTATTTGCTGCGTTTATTGATCGGTTTTCTTCGCGGCAATAGCCGAACACAGGCCCCCTATCAATCCACTGCCCCCTACCCACCCATTGAAAAAGCGGAGGAAAGCAGTATCAGTTTCTCAGCAGCTCTGAAGCAGCAGCGAATCCGCTGCGGAATGACGCAGGAAGCTGTCGCTGAAGCGTTGAGTGTTAGTCGACAGGCTGTCAGCAAGTGGGAAAACGGTACTTCCGAACCCAGTACCGCCAATCTGCTGGCTCTTGCAAAGCTCTACGGCGTTTCTGTCGAGGAATTGTTGCAAGGCAGGGAGGATTAAGATGAAACAGCTCTATCTGATCGGTGGTCCCATGGGGGTCGGAAAAACCACTGTTTGCCAACTTATGAAACAACAGTGCAACAATAGCGTCTTTCTGGATGGAGATTGGTGTTGGGACGCTCATCCCTTCCAAGTAACAGAAGAAACCAAATCCATGGTCATGGAGAATATCTGCTTTCTTCTCAACCAATTTCTTCGCTGCTCTGCCTATGAGACGATAATATTCTGTTGGGTCCTCCATGAACAAGAGATTTTGGATCAACTATTGAGCAAGTTGGAGGGAGAATATCAGCTTCACTCCATTTCCCTGCTTGCCTCTCCAGAGGAATTGTGCCGCAGATTGCAAAAAGACATTGACGCAGGTTTGAGAGAAAGTTCATTGATCCAGCGCAGTCTGGAACGCCTGCCGCTCTACAACGCAGTTGATAGCCGCAAAATCGACTGCAGCAACTCTACTCCTTTGGACTGTGTTCGGCAGATCCTGCAAGATTAAACGCCTGTCCCCATACGGGGACAGGCGTTCTATTTTTTCTTATCATCACTGGCTGGGTTATCCAACAATTCTCCGGTCTCCCCAAAACGGGAGCCATGGCAGGGGCAGTCCCAAGAATGCTCCTCTTTGTTATACTTTAGTGCACAACCCATGTGGGGACAGCGCGGCACCGTCGGTGTCAACAGATTGACCGTTGCCTCCAAGCCGTTGACCAGCAATTGCGGCTGCAGCATAGAACGGGACGGAGAAAACAGCTCCTGATAGAGATTCTCTTTTTCCAGTAATAAATCTCGCAATATCATTTTTTTGTTGTTCTCCAA
>JAGALG010000034.1 GCA_017848075.1 Oscillospiraceae bacterium
CAAGCAACTTCAATATTTTGGAGGTACGATATGTACAAACTTCTCAAACAGGAGGGCACGGCCCGCCGCGGTGAATTCCACACCGTTCACGGCACGGTTCAGACTCCTGCCTTTATGAATGTAGGCACTTCCGCTGCCATCAAGGGCGGTATTTCGTCCTACGACCTGAAAGAACTGAAATGCCAGGTGGAGCTGTGCAACACCTACCACCTGCACCTGCGCCCCGGCGACGAAAAAATCAAGGCTCTGGGCGGTCTTCACAAATTCATGGGCTGGGATGGCCCGATCCTGACGGACTCCGGCGGCTTCCAGGTGTTCTCTCTGGCTTCTCTGCGAAAAATCGAGGAGATCGGCGTAAAATTCCAGTCCCACATTGACGGCAAGCGCATCTTCATGGGCCCGGAAGAATCCATGCAGATCCAGTCCAATTTGGGCTCCACCATCGCCATGGCCTTTGACGAGTGCATCGAAAACCCGGCGACCCGGGAGTACACCCAGAAATCCATCAACCGCACCGTTCGCTGGCTGGTACGCTGCAAAAAAGAAATGGAGCGCCTGAACTCCCTGCCGGATACCATCAACCCGAACCAGCTGCTCTTCGGTATCAACCAGGGTTCCACCTTCAAGGATCTGCGCATCGAGCACATGAAGCAGATCGCTGAGCTGGATCTGGACGGCTACGCCATCGGCGGTCTGGCTGTGGGCGAAACCGCTGAGGAAATGTACGAGACCATCGAGGCCGTGGAGCCATACATGCCAAAGGACAAGATCCGCTATCTGATGGGCGTAGGTACCCCGGTGAACATCATCGAGGCCGTATACCGCGGCGTGGATCTCTTCGACTGCGTGATGCCTTCCCGTAATGCCCGCCACGGTCACATCTTCACCTGGAGCGGTATCATCAACATCAACAATGCCAAATACGAGCTGGACGATGCTCCGCTGGACAGCCACTGCGACTGCCCGGTTTGTCAGCGTCACAGCCGTGCTTACATCCGTCACCTGTTCAAGGCCAACGAGATGCTGGGTATGCGTCTGGCAGTACAGCACAACCTGTACTTCTACAACACCCTGATGGAGAAGATCCGTGCCGCTTTGGACGAGGGCACATTCAGCCAGTTCCGGGAGGAAATGATCCCGATTTTGGGCAAACGAATCTAGTCGGCGGATCGTATCTGCAGGCTGTTCTGCGTTATAGCTTCTATTTTAAGATTAGCCTGTGAATGCGGAGGGTCGTTTTGCTATCCACGATTTTCACTCTATAAGGAGGAAATACCATGTCTGAAGAAAATCTGATCTATACCCCTGAGGAACAGCCTTGCATGGATGGCTGGAACGCCATCACCGAGGCCATGAACGGCCTCTACCCGGACGAGGTGGAGCCAAAGCACTTCGCTCCCGATGTGCCTTACGCTTTGGGCGGCGATGATCCGCTGGACGGCGTCAGCTGCTATGATGGCGGCGACTACTGGCACTGCGTCAGCTACGGCCTGTCCGAGCTGTACGGCAAGGAGAGCGAGGACAAAGAACACAGCGGCATGGGCTTTGAGCTGACCTTGAAGCTATCGAAACAGGGCCTTTCCGATGAGGAGGCCGAGCTGGAAAATATCGCTGCTCTCCTGCAGTCTTTGGCGGAGCTGTGCTTCGAGCAGGAGGAGGTCATCTCCCCTTACGAGTATATCTACACCGGTCAGGAGCAGGGCATTGATACCGACTCCAAAAGCAAGATCTGCGGCTTCATCACCCTGCCGGATCAGCTGGGCAGCATCCGCACTCCCAACGGCAAGCTGCAGTTCGTGCAGCTGGTGGGCGTAACCAACGCGGAGCTGAAGCCGGTGCTGGAGGGCCACTGGTCCGTTCGGGATCTGGCTGACAAGCTGGGCAGCACAGTGACCGACTACAGCCGGAAAAGCTTGCTGTAACTTTCTTTTCTACAACAAAAGCCAACCCGTTTTGGGTTGGCTTTTTTCTTTTGCTTTATGCGTCCAGAGTCTGGAAGATTTTACTCCAAACAGCCTCGTCCTGCTGAGTCATGGAAGCCCAGTCAAAGGACTGTTTGAACTTGTGGCGCTGCTCGGCGCTTTCCAGCTCCTTGTTCTTGGTTTTTTCTGCCTGTGCAGCGCTGAAAACAGCCAGCTGCTTCACGGCATCATGGCTATAGTTGGGGTTATGATCCTTGCCGCTCTCCAAATGGAAGGCAATGTTGCTCTTGTGAGACAGAGCGGCCTTCAGCACATCGTAGTGGAGGCTCTGCTTCACCAGCTTATCGTTGTCGGAGTAGACCAGCAGCACCTTGGCTTCAGTGGCAGACAGGGTTTTCACGGCGTCTGCATCGGCAAAGCCGGGATTAAGCTCCCGCTCCTTCTCCAGGATTCCCTTGCGGTACAGGGCCAATGGGCCGCCCAAAAACTGCTTGAGCATCTGGGCAACGGAAACAAAGCCGCTGAGAACCACGATATGGCTCACCTGCGGATGGTAGGCGGCAATATTCAGGGTGGAGAAACCACCCCAGCTGTGACCCATCACGGAGATATCTGCGCTGCGGCAGCTCTCCTCCCCTTTCAGGGCACAGAGGCAATCGTTCAAATCCCGCAGGGACTGGCTCAGGCCCACGCAGCCCTCGCCTTCCGACTCCATACAGCCGGTGTGGTCGTAGGAGTAAACCCGGTAGCCGTGACGGCACAGCAGCTCGATCTCCTTCATATAGGAGCGGTGGCCGCCGCCAAAGCCGTGGTCAAAGACGATCAGGCGGCCCGGAATGGGATTTTCATAGGAGTAGAAATATCCCTGCAGCCGCTGTCCCCGGCTGGACGAAAAGGCAAAGGGCTGTTTCCGCAGTCCGGGGAAATCCTCGGCGGAATAGTAGAACACAGCACCCGTATCGTCACAGCGTTTGTTAAACTGGGAACGGAACATGGTTTGGATCTGTTTTTCAAAAATCATGGTCTATC
>JAGALG010000003.1 GCA_017848075.1 Oscillospiraceae bacterium
CATTATAAAAAATAAGCTAAGGATACACGATGATAAACTATATATATTTAACACTTTGCTTTATGCTGCCAAATATTGCTTGGCAGATACTAAATAAAAATAAAATCAAAAACACCCAACACGCCACCCGCCATATCGTATGGACGGTTATTTTCTGGATTTACTGCTCTTTGGCGGCGTACGAGGCAGGTATCGGAACCGTATGGGATATTATTTCTTACAAAGAAATAGTCGGCGGTATAAACTTAACTCCCCTTTCGGTAAACCCCCGTTTCACCCAAATATTAAATATCTATATGTTCGTGCCCTTCGGATTTTTACTGCCCCATATCTGGCAGCGGTTTCGCAACCCTTTAAGGGTACTGCTTACCGGCTTTGGCTTTTCGCTTTTGATAGAAGCTTTACAGCTCTTTAACCACCGAATTTCGGATATCGACGACCTTATTATGAACACTATCGGCACCTGCATCGGTTATTTAATTTGGGCTTTCTTATGGCTTATCTTTTTAAGAAAAAGAAAAACCTCGGCCGAATTTTCTAAAAACGAGCCGATAATCTATATTCTTTTGGGAATTTTGGGAGTGTTCTTTCTCTTTAACTGAAACAGATTTTAAACCCTACAAAAATGTCAACCAAAAGTTGCGAAATTGACTACTGATTTTGGTGGCGCAACCGCTTATCAATTGATATAATATCCTTGCAAAATCAGAAAAAGGACGATGATTATGAATAAAAATATAGGAGAAAAACTGTTTGAGCGCCGTAAAGCGGCAGGGCTTTCACAAGAAGAACTTGCCGAAAAAATAGGCGTTTCACGTCAAGCGGTCAGCAAATGGGAACGCGGCGAAAGCTCGCCCGATACCGAAAATCTTATTGCCCTTGCAAAGCTTTATAATATTTCACTCGACGAATTGGTATTCGGCGAAAGCGGCGAAACAAAGTATGAAAACACACAAGAAGAAAGCGATAAGGTCGACATTTCGCCCGGAAGGATTCAAGTCGAAAGCCACAACGGTGATAAGGTCAATATAAATTGGAAAGGGATTCACGTCGACACAAAAAACACAAACGTACATATTGATAAGGAGGGCGTAAACGTTATCGAAAACGGGCATATTGTTTTCCCGAAGAAGCCAATTAATTCACCAATTTACCGTTTTTTCAAACGTTTCCCTTATCCCGTTTTAACCGTCATTGCATATATATTATTCGGTTTTCTTGAAATTTGCGGCGGTTGGGGATTGGGTTGGCTCATCTTTCTGACAATACCGCTTTATTACACCCTTATTGACGCCATTGCCCGTAAAAACGCAAGCGAGTTTGCCTATCCCGTGCTTACGGTTTTGGTATATTTATATATTGGTATGGTAAACGGACTCTGGCACCCCGGCTGGCTTATTTTTTTAACCATTCCGGTTTACTATTTTTTCACCGAATTTATCAAAAAAGTATGCGCAAAGCTGTGACAACTCATTATTTAATTAATAAAAAACACCTGATCACTCAGGTGTTTTTTGTGTTTTTAGTATATTCTTCAAAAACCATATACAAAACGGAATCGAAGTTATAAAGGTTAAAATATCGGCTATCGGTTGTGTCATCAATACGCCGTCCATATTTAAAAATGTCGGCAAAATCAGAATTAGCGGTATAAAATACACACCCTGTCGGCAAGAAGCCAAAAAACAGCAGAACAGGCTTTCCCCTGCTGATTTTCAGCAGAGTAAAGCGCATTTATGGTACAATTATGGAATACCTTTGATGAAATGATATCAAGAATTGGAGAGAGCGTCAATAAGTATTTTCCGCTTCCGGATTTTTATGGCGAATCTGCTTATTTTATGTCAAAAAACTTGGTATAATTCCCTGCTTTTCTCAAGAAAAACAGGCCGGAGTTCTCCCTCCGGCCTGTTGATTTGCCATAATTATGGAACAGTCTTCTATTTATGGAATGGGCATCTTTCTTTAATACACTGATTGTTTTTGTGACTGTATTCACAGCGGATCTGCTCCGGTTTTTCCATCTGCACACCCAGATATTCTGCGGCAAAGTCAATCGCTTCCAAAACCGCAAGAGAGGAATTGCGCTTGCAGCAGCGAGGTCCGCCAATGTCGGCTTCTTTGGCAAGAACCCGGGAGGTCATGCGGTTACACAAACCCCAGCTTTCCGTGGACAGAGGGCTGGAACCGGTGACAATGGAGACAAAGATGCCGGTGCTGACAGCGGCTCCGCAGCTGCCCCACAGACCACAAATGCCACCCGGAACTTTCCGACCCCGATTCTGCATCTCCAGCAAGGCTTTCTGCAGATCCAGCACACCGCCGGCATTATGATAGGCAGTCAGCAGGCTGGCGCCCACCAGCACATGGTGCTCCGGACCGTGCATGTGACAGAAAGGCAGCGCCATCAGCTTGCAGAGGATCTCATAGGGATTTTTGCTGCTGTCACTGAGACAAACACCCAAAAAGGTATCCATACCGCTCATGTGGCAATCGCTGCAGACATAATGCCCCTCCACACAGCGGCAATTGCTCTCCTCCACCTTGTGGCAGAGAGCACATTCCATCTTTTCTGCCTGCTCCAGATACTCCAGAGGCTGTTTGCAAATCAAACATTCTTCGTTTTTCATATCCTATCGCAACCTTTCGATCTGTTCTTAACTTTATTGTAGCACAAGAAGCACTCTGCGTAAAATAGTACGATTTCTGTATTTCGTCGCAGTCTATTGAAAAAAGCTATAGAAAAAGGAGCCTGTGCTGCAGGCTCCTTGCTTTGCATTATTCTGCTTTGGAAATATCGGTGCCGAAGTATTTCTCGGACAGCTCGGTCAGTTTGCCTTCTGCTTCCAGCTCAGCCAGTGCTTCGTTGATAGCTTTCAGCAGGTTTGCGCTTTCCTCGCCTTTACGCATTGGGATCGCTACCTGAGTGGCGTCCTTATCCAGAGTTGCGATTTTGATTTCTGCATCCGGATGAGCCTTCATGTAATCGTAGTAGGTCACTTCTGCGTTGAGGGTTGCATCGATACGGCCGCTGAGCAGCAGCTCGATGGTCTGGTTCAGGTCGTCAACACCGGTAACGGTTGCGCCGTAGCTCTCTGCTACTTCTGCGTAGGTGGAAGAAATGGTGTTTGCGGTCTGTTTGCCGTCCAGATCTTCCATGGAGGTGATCTCAGTGTTATCGCTCTTTACGATAACAGCGGTTTTGTTGTAAGCGTATGGAGTGGAGAAGTCGTATTTTTCCAGACGATCTTCGGTAATGTCAACGCCGTTTACCATGATATCATAGCGGCCAGCGTCCAGACCAGCCAGCAGGCCGTCCCATTCGCCCTCCACGAAGGTTGCTTTCACGCCCAGTTTTTCTGCGATCAGAGTTGCAACTTCGGTGTCGTAACCAACCAGCTGATCGTTTTCATCATGGTAAGTCCATGGTGCCCAGGTGCCCTCCATGGCAACGATGATCTCACCGCGGTCTTTGATGGTAGCCAGCAGGTCATCCTCTTTCTTTGCGCAAGCGGACATGGTGCACAGCATTGCACCGGCCATCAGCAGAGCTGTCAGTTTTTTCATTTTCATAGAGTGTTCTCCTTTGCTAAGCAGTTTATTTAATCAACCAGTCCCAGGGACTCGCTGAGATTCCGCAGGAAGGTTTTGGTGCGTTCTTCCTTTGGATTTTCGAAGAAGTCTTTGGAGCTGCCGCTTTCCACGACCACGCCGTCCTCCATCAGGACTACCTTATTGGACACGGTACGGGCAAAGCTCATTTCGTGGGTGACCACCAGCATGGTCATGCCCTCCCTCGCCAGCTGGCGCATAACGGCCAGTACCTCACCGGTCAGCTCCGGGTCGAGGGCAGAGGTCGGTTCATCGAAGAAGATGATCTTCGGATTGGTTGCCATGGCTCTGGCAATGGCAACACGCTGCTGCTGACCGCCGGAAAGCTGCCTTGGATAGTAGTCATAGCGGTCAGACAGACCAACCTTATCCAACGCGGCCTTGCCGATGGCAATGGCCTCCTCTTTCGGCATTTTGCGGCCGATGATCAGACCCTCGGTCACATTCTGCAGAGCGGTTTTATTGAGAAACAGGTTGTAGTTCTGGAACACAAAGCCTGTTTGCTTTCTCAGGGCAGAGATCTCCTTTTTGGAGGTGGTGTTCAGATGATAGTTCTGTCCGTCCAGAACCATGGTGCCGTCGTCGGCAGTTTCAAGGAAGTTGATGCAGCGAAGCAGCGTGGTCTTACCGGAACCGCTGGGGCCCAGAATGGCAACCACATCGCCCTTCTCCACGCTGAGATCCACGCCTTTCAGCACCTCGGTGCTGCCAAAGGACTTTTTGATATTTTTGATTTCCAGCATGGCTTAGTCTCCTTTGTGTCCGTAGGAATTCAGCTTCTTCTCACCCATATTCTGCAGCTTGGTCAGAACTGTGGAGAAGATCAGATAGATCAGTGCGACCTCCAGATACAGAGCCAGCGGCTCATAGGTGCGGGCCACGATGCGCTGGGTCACCATGAACATCTCTGCTACGGTAATATTTGCGGCCAAAGAGGTATCTTTGACCATGGAGATCAGAGAGTTGGACAGCGGTGGGAAGGCTGTACGGAGCGCCTGCGGCAGGATGATGCGGAAGATGATCTGCAGGTAGGACATACCAACGCAGTAGCCAGCCTCCATCTGACCCACCGGAACGGATTCCAGTGCGGCACGGATGGTTTCCGCACAGTAAGCACCGGAGTTAAGAGAAAAGACCAGCACCGCAGCCGGGAAGGGCTCGATCAAAAAGCCGGCGTGTGGCAGGCCGTAGAACACCACGAACAGCTGTACCAGCAGCGGTGTACCGCGAACCACCCAAATGTAAAAGCGGGCAATTTGTTTCAGAACCTTCACATTGGCGAACTGCACCAATGCTGTAATGGTGGCAATGATCAGCCCCAGCGTGAAGGCGATCGCCGTCAGCGGAATCGTCAGGGTCAGACCCGGGATCAATATTTTTGTAAAGGAATCCACAAGGATCCCCCATAAGCGTGCGTCAATCATGGTTGTCAGATACTTCCCTTCCAAAGCTTTTGTCCTTATAAGTATAATTCAGTTGGGACAACTTAACAAGACTTTCCTTTGAAATAATTTACTTTCTTATTATACACGCTGGAGTTCACTTCATGTCAATAGCTTTGATAAAATTTATACCAAAATACTGTACATATTGGGACAAAAAAATCCGGTCTGCCGAAGCAGACCGGATCAGGGTCAAGCGTGGGATTAGTGATGTCTTGCAGCCAGTTCTGCGTTCATCTTGCCCAGAGTTTTCTTGTCCAGGTTGTAAACCAGGCCCAGACCTACAAACTGCATTACGCCTGCGAACAGGTACAGGTAGGATACCAGATAACGCATGTTGGTAGCAACTTCGATGGTCTGATTGCCTTTGTCAGCTTCAACATAGCCAAGAGCAACCATGATTACCAGAACGATGGAAGGACCCATGCCCTGTGCCAGTTTACGGAAGAAGGAATGCAGGGAGTAAACAGTACCCTCTTCACGAGTGCCGTTTTTCCATTCGTTGTAGTCGATTGCGTCGCCCATCATGGACCAGGATACGGTGGAGTAGATACCCATACCCAGTGCGTAGATCAGCTGGCAAACAACATAGATCATAACGCCGTTGTTATCTGGAGTGATTGGCAGGAATACCAGGCCCAGACCAGCAATCACACAGATGATAGCGCCGAAGGTAGCCAGCTCTTTTTTACCGAATTTCACTACCATTTTACGAGCAAGTGGAGTGAAGAAGATGATTGGAATCATGGAGAAGGCAGAAACGATGCCGGAGAACTGTACATTTTTGAAGTAGGACTGGAACAGTACAGTAACAGCAGCGGAAGCGCCCTGGATACCGATGAACATACCCATTGCTGCCAGAGTAGCACCAACTGCAGGTCTGTTCTTCAGGAAGTTGCCCATTGCTTTCAGAACATTGAATTTTGGCATTTCTTCGCCAATTTCAACATATTCGTTGCCGCGGATAACGGTTTTGCGAATCATGAACTGGAAGCAGAGGAAGCCGAAGATACCCATGATCAGTGCAGCCAGGAATACACGGTTACCAACGATGTTGTTGTTTTTATCGTAGATCAGGAATGGCAGGATGATCATCGGAACCATGTTACCAGCCAGAGAACCGATGGAACGCCATGCAGACAGAGATGCACGGTCGCCTGGATCTTCAGAGATCAGGGACAGCAGAGAACCGTAAGGAACATTTGCAATAGTGTAGAATGCGTCCCAAATAACATAGCCTGCTACGAACAGGATGTTTTTCACCATATCCGGAACACCTGGGAATGGCAGGAAGCAAAGAGCGCCTGCTACTACCAGACCAACAGAACCTGCGAAGATGTAAGTTTTGAATTTGCCCAGTTTGTACCTGCGGTGGTCAGCGTCGATGATGGAACCGATCAGTGGGTCATTGATTGCGTCCCAGATCTGTACCAACAGCAGCAGACCTGCGTATACCACAGAGTCCATCTGCATGAACTGAGTCCAGAAGATGATCAGGGTGCCTTTGAGCGCGAAGCTCATGTTGCAGCCCAGGTCGCCGGCAGCGTAAGCAAGGTTATCGATCATACCAAACTTACGGAAGCCTTTGGCGTCCAGCTTAGCTTGTTTTGCCATATAATATAGCCTCCTTTGATTTGTCGCAGATCTCCTTGTCCAGAAATCTGCTATTAATATTATTATATAGGAAAAGCACGCCGCTTACCATGGACAAAAGATTGGAAATGTAACCTCTTGTTCAAAAAAACTTCAAAAATTTTTGTCGTTTATTGACAAAGTGGCTTTCCCATCTTATAATGTTTTATAGCAATCTTACAATATTCGAAGGAGCGTGCCTATGTATCGCTACTGTACAACCAAAGAAAGTGTCCAGCGGCAGCGGCAGCTGACTCAATGTCTGCTGGACTGCATGATGGAGCAGCCTTATAAGGAAATTCAGGTAGGCGATCTCTGTGCTATGGCCGGCATCTCCCGGAAAACCTTTTACCGCTATTTCGAGCGCAAGGAAGATGTGCTCTACGCCCTGCTGGATAATTTCATCATGGATTTTGTTCGTTTCCGTCATCCGGAGGAGGAGTCGGAGGATCTGTACAGCGAAAGCGAACGCATTGTCCTCTACTATCAGCAGAACAGTCAGCTGCTGGATGTGCTTGTCCGCAATGATATGGAGTACCTTCTGCATCAGCGCTCCTTGGAATATCTGAATCAGGAGGTCAAACAGCAGGAAAGCTTTGAATGGCAGAAACAGTATGGTCGCTACGAGATCCTGTTTACTACCTCCGGTGTGCTGACTCTGCTCTTTGTCTGGCATCAGGAGGGCTTCCCTCTCCCCCTCAATGAAATGGGTGCAACCCTGGATCATCTGCTGACCCACCCTCTTAAATTTGATTGATCGAAAATCCGCTCCTCTTTGTCATTTTTGTGCAAAGAGGAGCCTTTCTTTTGGCGGCAAAGGTGACATCAACCGCGCTTTGCCCCTTGCCCAAAGGCAGCAAAAATCGGTATAATAAAAGAGTATATTATAAATGCAAAGGAGCGACCTTTATGGCTGAATTTGTAAAACTGAATCCTGCTGAACTCAAACAGCTGCATACGGTGGATCAGCGCCTGATGTCCTACAATGTGGAAATGACCGAGATCACCGGCGGTACCTTCTGGAAAGAATATACCCCGGCTCAGATCGCCGGCACCGAACCCTTCCTGTTCGATGGCAACTTCGGCGATGGCTTTACTGCAATGGCTTCCCTGATGCAGTACTACCCACCGATCAATCTGTACGATGAGTGCCTGCGTGCTCTGTCCAAAGAGCTGGGCAGCGCCTGGGTGCGTGTATCCGGTTCCTGGGCAACCAAGACCTACTACGATCTGGACGGCAAAATGGAAGGCAAAGTACCGGAAGGCTTCCAGGCTACTCTGACCAAAGAACAGTGGATCGGCGTACTGGACTTTGTCAAAGCAATCGACGGCAAACTGCTGATCTCCGTGGGCAACTGCGCCGGCAACCACCCAAACGGCGGCCCAATTGATCTGTCCCAGACAGAGATGATCTTCAACTTCAGCCATGAATACGGCGTGGATATCGACGCCTTCGAGTTCATGAATGAGCCAAATATGCTGGAAATGTCCGGCGCTCCTCATGGCTACACTCCTGCTGACTTTGTTCGTGACCAGGATCTGGCCAACGGCTGGGTGCGTGAGCACTATCCAAACTGCCTGATCGTCGGCCCATGTACCTGCGACGGCATGATGGGCACTGATGTTGATGAAGCAAAAGAAAAGAACCCAATGGAACAGATGGGTGCCGGTCTGGGCAATGTCATGCAGAGCTGCTCCACTGCTGATCTGATGAAGGGCGCACAGGTGAA
>JAGALG010000035.1 GCA_017848075.1 Oscillospiraceae bacterium
CTCCATCTTCGATGCAAAAGCTGGTATCATGCTGAACGACACCTTCGTGAAACTGGTTTCCTGGTACGACAATGAAATGGGCTACTCCAACAAAGTTCTGGACCTGATCGCTCATATGTCCGCTGTTGACGCTCAGTAATTCATTGATATTACGAAAAAGCAAGAGCTCCCTGAAAAGGGAGCTCTTTTTGTTGAGAGCAAACAGCAAGAAGATTGCAATAGAAGACGAAAAATGATATGATAAATTTATAGATGCATGCTTGAAAAAGCGGCACTTGACAGACAATTTTGAGGTGTATCATCCGGAAAGGAGTAATGAAATGAAACGATTGATCAGCATGATCCTGTGCCTGAGTATGTTGTTCAGTATGGCAGCCTGTGATACGGCAGAGCGTGTGCCAATCAACGAAAACAACAAGCAGCCGGTGCAGGAGAGCACAGTCGACCAAAAGAAGGAAGAAACTCCGGAAAAGATCGAGGAAAAGCAAGAGGAAGAAACAAATCAGGAGGAGTGGCCGGAGGGTGCGGTCGGTTACATGGATATTTCCATTAACCCATCGATCCGTTTGTACTTCAACTTTGAGAAAGTGATCATCAATGTTCGTTTCCTGAACGAAGATGCACAGGAGGCTTACAAGAATCTGGATTTAGAGGATGTTCCTTTGGAGGAAGGCGTTCGTAAACTGATTGCAAGCAGCATGGAACAGAACTTTCTGGAGGACAATGCTTTGATTTCCATAGGTGTGGAAATCAAAGAGGATGAGGAACTGACTTACGAAGAGATTGCTTCCATTGCAGAAGAAACAATCATTGATGTAATTGAAACAGAAGAAATCACTGCTGTCGTATCCTTTGTGGAAAAAGAAAGCGAAGAAGCAAAACAGGAAACTTACGAGGAAGTCCATATCGGTAAAAAGGAAGAAGTGCAGCAAAACCATCAGAGTGACAATTCTTCTGAGAATTCCAAGCCATCCAATAATAAAGCGGAGAAGGAAGAAGATAAAGACACCCATAAGGACAAGGATAAAGACAAAGATAAAGATAAAGACAAAGACAAAGACAAGGATGATGACGACCGCTGGGATGAGAATGACGATGATGACTTCAGCGGCTCTGATTCGGATGACAATGCGGATGTGCATGAACTGGTTGTAAAACCGGTAGCAGGTGGACAGGCCTTCCATGCAGGAACCTTTGGCATGATCGTGGAAGGAAGCTCGATGGACTTTAATGTTCGCTATGACTGGACTCCAGTCAGCGGCTTCACAGCAGGAAGCTCCAATACAGAAGTTTGCACTGTTGCTGTCAATGACAAAGTGCTGACCATCACCGGTGTTTCTGCCGGCGAAAGCATTATCACAGTAAACTACAATGGTCAGACGATTGCCTTTACTTGTCAGATCCATTCTCTGAAGGTAAAACCGATCGATACAGAGGGAGACGCCTTCCATTCCGGCACCTTTAGTATGAATATCGAAAGAACCAGAAACTTCAATGTATGCTATGACGGAAATAATGTCAGTGGCTTTACAGCAGTAAGTTCCAATCCGGAAGTATGCACTGTCGCTGTAGATGGTGATACGCTGACGATTACTGGTGTATCTGTAGGTGAAAGTACAATTTCAGTTACTTATAATGGTCAGACCATTTCCTTTGTCTATCGGATCAAGCTGGGAGGAAAGTTGTTTGCAAAACCGGTATCCGATGAAAAACCATTGATCGGTGACGGTGGAGCATATGGTTCCATCAGACCGGAAGACTCTGTAGACTTCTATGTTCGTAAAATCGGACAGGATGGCAATGGCTCGAATGTTAATATCAGCGGCTTTACCGCAGAAAGCTCCAATCCGGAAGTCTGCACCGTTTCTGTCCATGATAGCGTGCTGACCATTACCGCTGTATCCTCCGGCGAAAGCACCATTAACATCGCATACAAAGGTGGCACGATGTCCTTCACTTGTGAGGTTCATTCGCTGGTTGTAAAACCGGTAGCAGGTGGACAGGCCTTCCATACAGGAACCTTTGGCGTGATCGTGGAAGGAGGTTCGATGGACTTTAATGTTCGCTGTGACTGGACTCCAGTCAGCGGTTTCACAGTAGAAAGCTCCAACACAGAAGTCTGCACCGTTGCTGTCAATGACAAAGTGCTGACCATCACCGGTATTTCTGCCGGCGAAAGCATTATCACAGTAAACTACAATGGTCAGACGATTGCCTTTACCTGTCAAATTCAGCCAAAACCACAACCGAAAATTGCATTGGAGTGGAACGGCGGTCAAACTGGTTCCGAGTTTGGTAACATCAAAGGAATCGAATATCTGAAAGTGTTGCTGGATGACAAGCAGGTGAGCGACTTCAGCGTAAGCAGTTCTGATGAATCTGTTTGCAACGCCACCAATGTGGATGGCCAGCTTCAGCTGATTGCACGGAAAGATGGTTCTGTTACTTTGACCATCACGATTGATCAGATAGGCACAGTCGAATATATTTGCAATACAAAAGCATCCTTGATGGATCTGCAGGTTGATGAAACTCACAGTAAGAGAAATCTCAATGTAGAAGAAAAAGCCACCTTGGTTGGTATGATCCGGCTGAACAGCAAAACGGTAATCAAGGACTATAAAATTACTGTCGCAGATCCAAGTGTTTGTACGGCTGTTTCTGATGAAAACGGTCAGCTGACTGTAACCGGTCTCAAAGTGGGTTCTACTACAGTGACGATCGATTACCAAGGAATCCAATATGTGTTTGATTGTACTGTTTTGGAAGGAAGCGGAGCAGCATAAAATGCTCTGACGCTTCTGGTCGATGGCAATGAATTGCAATCAGGTGCTGGCTATGGAACTGCAACAATAGGAGATTACAGAACGATCCAGGTTTTGTATAACGGGGAAGTCTGCAATGAATATAGCATCAAATCGACACAGGCCAACCAGACTGTGTATGAAGTAGAGATGCTTGCAGACGGCAGTGCAAAAGTTTACACAAGAGATTATGGTAGTGCAGATTTTACAATTACTGTGGGAGA
>JAGALG010000036.1 GCA_017848075.1 Oscillospiraceae bacterium
ATATGTGGAGATCAGTGACACCACTCTGGTGAAGAAGGACAGCTCCGCTGCCCGGATGCTGCAGCAGATCCACCGGATACTCCCTTTGGTCAAGGAGGAGACCGGCGTGGACATCCGCTTCCTGGCGGCCATCCGCCGGATCCCTTTGACTTTGGTCAAGGAGAATATCACCTCCGGCAACTATTTGACTGAGGCCATTCAGGCTTTGAAGGTCGTATGCCGGGACCCTTATGTGGTAGGCAGCGACTTTGTGGGTGAGGAGATCAATGACATTGCCGAGCTGAAAGCGGTCATCAAGGAGATCGTGACCCAAATCGCCAGCGAGGACAAAAACTGGACCATCCGGGTTCATGCCGGCGAAAACGATTCTTTGAAGAGCAATATGGCCAAAGCCATTCATTTAGTGGAGGAATCCCTGCTGCCGGGTCAACCCTTCCCTTATATGCGGATTGGACATGGTCTGTACTGCGCCAGCCTGAAAAGCAAACAGGGTAAGGAGCTGCTGGCCAAAATCAAAGAGCATGACATTGTGCTGGAGTTCCAGCTGACCAGTAATGTGCGTCTGAACAACCTGATCGATTTGAAGACGCATCCGCTGAAAAGCTATCTGAAAGCCGATATCTCCTGCGTTATGGGTACGGACGGCTACGGTCTGTACGGAACAGACAGCATTGACGAGCAGCTGGCTCTCACCAACTTCTTAAAAATCTCCGACGAGGAATTTGGCAAAATGAAGGCGGTGGAACAGGCCATCATTCAGCGGCAGGAGGAAAACTTCCGCAAGAAATCTGCCGACTTCCTGCTGCGCCTTGGAGGCCGCAGCGTTTTGGATTACTATAACGAGGAGCTGCAGAAAAACCGGGACGAGATCCATGATGTGAAGTTCGAAATTCACAAGCGCCCCTCCTACCCTGTCTTTAAGACAAAAATTGCCGAGCTGCCTTGGGACAAGTACCCCATCGTCATTGCCGGCGGCAGCTTTAACAGCAGCAACCGCTCCGGAAAGATCAGCGACAGCGATCAGGAGCTGCTGCAAACTCTGCTAGATCAGCTGGATCCGCAGAAAGTCTTCTTTGTGATCGGTCACAAGCTGCTGGGCCACGAAAAATATGTGGTGGAGCATAACCCGGGCTTCGATATTTACAGCATCATTCCGTCCCTGATGGACGAGCGTCAGATGCAGAAGCTGTCCAAAGCCCAGCTGAAGGGCATCCGTATCTCCACCGAATCTCAGGAAATGGGCATCTACAAATCCTTTAACTATGAGATTTTTGAGCGGAGAAACTGCGTACTCTTTGCCTTTGACGGCAACTCCGCTATCGCCAATCTGGTGCAGGAGGCCCGTAACGGCAAGGGCCGCACCTGGATCTTTGTACACCCCAAATCCCCAATGCTGAAGGCCAAGGCCGCTTCCCTGCAGGGTTATGTGACCATCAATGCCAGCCCCCAAGAAGCTGTTGAAAAGATTCTCGAAGTGCAGAACAACATCGGCACCAAACGCTAAAGGCTTTATGCAGGAACCCCCTCTCCTGATGGAGAGGGGGTTCTTTCTGTTGCTATTCTTCTCTCAAAAAATCCAAAACAGTCTGGTTGAAGCCCTTCTCCTCCTCGTAGAGGCTGTGTCCCCACTGGCTGTAGCACTTCAGCATGGCATTTGGAATCCGCTCTGCCAGCTCCAAAGAGGGCTCAAAGCCCAAAACCTGATCCTGCTCTCCGCCGATGACGAAGGTCGGCGCCTGGATCCGCTCCAGACTTTCAAGGCTGTTGTGGCTGA
>JAGALG010000004.1 GCA_017848075.1 Oscillospiraceae bacterium
CGTAACAAGCGGCGACACTTTGGCACTGGTGGAATCCGGTGGCAAAGCTGCGGTTCTGGCAGAAAAAACCTATGCCAGAATTCGTTTGGCAGATGGTTGGAGCGGTTGGATCGGAATTCCTGTTGGCAACTTCCATGGCAATGGAAGCACAGTTCCCACCAGTATTTCCAAGATTCTGTTCCGCACCTTTGGCGTGGAAGACGAGGCCCTCAAGAACCAGTGCATCTACTTTGATGAGATCTGGCTGACCGAGGCAAACACAATGCCCAATCTGACTGCGGCACAGCTGCTGTACAGCGGAGATTGATTTTCTAAATAAAAAGGACTGTACGGAAGTACAGTCCTTTTTATTTTGCATTATTTTTCGTCTTTCAGATAGCGAGTCAGCCAAATGTCGGCCAATTCAATTGCTTCAGCCAAACCGCGGCGTTCGCCTTTATTGGCAATCCGGTCTTTCAGGCTCAATTTTTCGTCTGTAGCCAAAAGCTGAATGATGACCTGATCTGCAATTTCCTGTTCATCCTGCATTTTTTTGCTTTTAATCTGGATCAATGCCACATATTTATCCGCCATATTGCCGTAATAAATGGTGTCACCGCTGCGAACCAGCGGTCTGCCTTTATAAGTAAGAAAGTTCTGTTCCATAAGTCAAATTCCTCCTGAATCTATTAGAAATGTCTCTATCAAAAACGGGGCAATTCCCGAATCAATACATCAGAAATGTTGTGCTCTTATCAGAAAATGACAAGACAAGCACAATATAAGTATAGCATATTTGTAAGAAAAGTAAAGGGAAAAAGGGGGAAAAGAAAAGACGATCGAAAAACGATCGTCTTTTAACGATTAATCATTCAAGTATGATTTTACAAGGATCTGCAGCAGTTCATCGCGATCAATACGACGGATCAAACTGCGAGCATTGTTGTATGTGGTGATGTAAGTAGGATCCTCGGATAAAATATAACCAACGATCTGATTGATTGGATTATAGCCTTTCTGACGCAGAGCATCATAAATGGTAGTCAAGATCTTTTTGGATTCTTTTTCCTTGTCTTCATGGATGGAAAAGGAAATCGTTGGACGATCACTCATGGTTACACTCCTCCTTTGGATTAACTATAACTTATAATACACCAAAGCAGCAAAAAATTCAACAGATATTTAAACGAAAACAGAAATTTCCGTGAAAAGTTGTGGAAAATTCAGCCAATCTACAAATCTGCAGGAATATCCGGATAGTTTCCGAGGAACTTCATATAGACTAAGTCCATTGGCAAACGCCCCATAGCAGATTGAATATCTGCATCTTCGTAGTTTCCGGAAAAATCGCAGTAGAAAACAAACTCAAAAGGACTTTCCGGAATGGGGCGGGACTCCAGCTTCAGCAGGTTGATATTGCGCTCTGCAAAATGATTCAGTGCATGGATCAAAGAACCGGGACGATGACTTAAGCGAAAAATCATGCTCATTCGGTTACATTCGGGGGTACAGATATTTTCCCGACTGATAACAAGGAAACGGGTGAAGTTTTTCTTGCGGTTTTGAATTCCGGCAGAATGGATCTGCAGACCATATTTTTCCGCACATGCAGAGGAACCAATGGCTGCAAAAGCAGGATCCTTCTGTTCTGCAACATACTGAGCAGCTGCAGCTGTATTGGAAAACTCCCTTGAGCTCAAATGACGGTTTGCTTTGAAAAATTCACTGCATTGATGGAGTGCCTGCGGATGGGAGAGAACAAGAGACAATCCTTCCAAGTCGGCTCCTGGAAGAGTCAGCAAGCAATGGTCAACCGGAATTGTCACAGAGCCTACAATAGACAAGTTATATTCCAGCATCAAATCATAGTTTTCAGTAACGGAACCGGCCAGGGTATTCTCAATGGGAATCAGTCCGTATGGACAATCCCCATGGCTGACTGCATAGAATACATCCTCAAAGTTGGGATAAAAATGAATATCCGGCTGAAGAAACGCTTTATTACAAGCGATGCTGGCGTAGGAGCACTCAACTCCTTGACAGGCAACCGAAAGATGCCCTTTCTCATGGCCGCTTAAAATTTTGTCCAGTTTCATTGAAGATCCCACCTTTTATCGGAAGATAGAAGAATGTCCAAGATGGTCAGAGCGGCGGCTGCTTCCACAACAGGAACAGCTCTGCGTACAATGCAGGGATCGTGGCGACCGGTAATCTGAAGCAGAACCTCCTCTTTTTCCCGGAAGTTAACGCTTTTCTGCTCTTTGGAAATAGATGGAGTTGGTTTAAAGGCACAACGGAATAAAATCGGCATACCAGTGGTGATTCCGCCGAGGATACCGCCGTTTCGATTGGTTTCAGTAAGGATGTTTCCATCTTGAATACAGAACGGATCGTTGGCTTTGGAGCCACACATGGAGGACAAAGAAAAACCATCGCCAAACTCCACACCCTTGACAGCAGGGATGGAAAAGAGCAGGGAAGAC
>JAGALG010000037.1 GCA_017848075.1 Oscillospiraceae bacterium
GCTGTTTATTTTTCTTCTGCTGCTTTGCGGATGATGGAGCCTTTTGGAAACTCCACAGCACTTGGCATGGTAAATTTCATCATGGCATGGTTGGCGCTTGGCTGCTGTACGCCCTCCGCATCGGTGATGGATTCCACCGTAAGAGCCACCGGTTTGCGGCCCGGAGCCAAAATCTCCACTTCATCGCCAGCCATAAACTTATTGCGCTGGGTGCAGGAAAGAATTCCATTTTCCCAAGCATCCACGATGGCTACAACATCCCACTCACGAACATAGCCGCCGTTCTCGTAGAACTGGCCCTGTTCCGGTCTGCCGAAGTAGAAACCGGTAGAATACTGGCGGTGGCTGACTTTGCGGGTCTCCTCCTCGATCCATGCAGGAAGAACGAAGTTCTCTGGATCCTTCCAATACAGATCCAAAGCCTGACGGTAGGCATTGGTCACAACTGCTACATAGTAGAAGGATTTGGCTCGACCCTCAATCTTGAAGGAGGAGATGCCAGCCTTCACCAGTTTATCCATGTGCTCGATCATGCACATATCCTTTGCGTTGAGGATATAGCTGCCTTCCGGCCGTTCTTCGATCGGGAAGTAGAGGCCGGGGCGTTTTTCTTCCATCAGGTAGTAGTTCCAGCGGCAAGGCTGAGCGCACTGTCCCCGGTTGGCATCACGGCCCAACAGATAGTTGGACAACAGGCAGCGTCCGGAGAAGCTCATGCACATGGCGCCGTGAACAAAGCACTCAATATCCAGATCCGGCGGCGTGTTGTCACGAACGCAGCGGATATCGTCGAAGCTCAGTTCTCTGGCCAGAACCACTCGTTTTGCGCCCATGTGGTACAGCTCTCTGGCGGTCAGATAGTTGACTACGCCGGTCTGAGTGGAAATGTGGATCTCGGTATCCGGAACCACTCTCTTTGCCTCCATGAGCACGCCCACATCGGCTACGATCAGTGCGTCAATACCGCAAGCTGCGGAGTTTTTCAGATAATCCGGCAGCTGTGCAATTTCCTCGTTGGTTGGCAGGGTATTGCAGGTGAGATAAACCTTTACGCCTTTGGCGTGGGCAATCTCGCAGGTTTTTTTCAGGGTATCAAAGTCAAATTTGGCAGAGCCAGCCCGCATACCGAAAGCGGTACCGCCCAGATAAACGGCATCCGCGCCGAAATCAAGAGCAAAGCCCAGGCGCTCGAAGTCGCCTACCGGAGCCAAAATCTCGGGTTTCTGCATCATTGCTGTCATGTTAATCCTCCAAAGTCTTGTTTACGGCGTTGGCTTTGGCAATATTGGCCTCATGCTCCGCCACGGTGCTTGCGTAGTAGTAGGTACCTGCGTCATCGCTGACGAAGAAGTAGCCATCAATGCTTGGATCCGGGTTTGCTGCTGCACGGATCGCATCCAGACCTGGATTACAAATCGGGCCGATCGGCAGACCGATACACTTGTAGGAATCGTAAGCATCGTACAGTCCCTGATCCTCCACCGTCATAAACGGACGGATGCTGTCTTCGATGTAGCCGTCCGTTGCATCGGACTGCAGGAATGGGTAGTTTGCACTGTCATCCAGACGGTTGTGGAATACAGCAGATACACGGCACATTTCCTCGTAGCTTGCAGCCTCTTTCTGGATGATGGAGGCCAGTGTCATCAGGTTGTCCAGTTCAGCCAAACCATTTGGCAGATCCCGAATGGTCAGTAGGAACTCGTCATTCACACGGTTGGTGTAGTTGGCGAGGAACTTCTTCACCACATTGGTCGGATTCATATCAACGAAGAACTCGTAGGTATCCGGGAACAGGTAGCCCTCCAGCTTACGGAAGCGTTCATCCTCCGGGATGCGCTCCAGGAAGGCGTAGTCAAACTCTCCGTTGAGAGCCTCGTAGAAGTCTTCTGCGGAGCAAACCTTGTTCTCCTCCAGCTTCTGTGCGATCTGAACCACAGTCATACCCTCACTGATGGTAACCGTTACAACATCCAGCTGGGATTCCTCGGTGCGCTCGTAGGAGAGATAGTTCATCAAATTGTCATAGCCCCAGCGGGAGTTCACCACATAGGTGCCCGGCAGGAACAAACGGGGTGCTTTGCCCTCACCACGGTCAGAACCATCCATATGACGCAGCTTTGCGTACAGCTGGAAAGTCAAAGGCTGATCGATGACACCGGTATCGGAAAGAATTTTGCTTACCTTACTGATGGAACCTTTGGCGTCCTCCGGAATGGTGATCTCGATCTGCTCATCCACCTGATTGATGCCCAGCAGGTCACTGGCGGAGCTCAGGGCGAAGTAGGCCAAAAACAGAGAGGCTGCTACCATCACCATGCACCAGAACAGGGTCAGCAGGAAGCGGACAAAGCGGTTCTGCGGTTTTTTGGACTTCATCTTGGAAGCAGAATCAGTGTCCTGCTCCTCAAACTCAAAGTCATAGTCGTTGTTTGCCATCCTATTTCCTCCAATCTATAAAACAAGAGTTCGTATTTGTGTGAAATCATTCATTTTTTTATGATATACGAAACCAATGAAATAATCAAGCTGATAATTATGAATTCCTTTTAAAATGAGGCTCTTTCTCCTGTTCCTTCCACAGAAACTCCGCCAGCTCCGGCGGCAGTTTCAGACTCTCGGCCAGCTGCGGCAGACTGCAGCCCTCGAATTCCCTTTGCAGGAAATCTGGTGGATAGAGCATACACAGCGCAAAACGGTTGGCTTCCACTTCCAGTCGGTTGATGGAAAACAAGGTATTGGCCCGTAAAAAAGGCGTATTTGCTTTTGGATGGAGCAGGGCATGTCCCAGCTCGTGGCAGCAGGTAAAACGCATCTGCTGTTCGTCCAGATCCTGATTGATGTGGATCACCTTATGGCGATGGGAACAGGAATAATAGCCCCGAACCGTACCCAAGGGCTCGAACAGCACGACAATTCCCTTCTCCCTGCAAATCTGCAATGGATCCCGGGTCTGATGCCTGCGGCACAGCCTCTCCACAGTCTTTCTGATATCCATGTGTCACCACCTGCGTCAAGATCTTGTCGTCGTTTTATTTTCTTTTTTTGCGGCCGTATTTTGCCTTTGCCAGCCGTTTGGTCATTTCCAGCTGACTGCGATAGCTTTCCTTCAGCAGCTCTCTGGTCTCCTCATCCAAGGGCTCGCCGTCGAACATCAGTGCTTCGCTGGAATCGAACAGCTCCAGCATCGAGCGCATTTTCTTACCGATGTCCCGCTGATCCCGGACATTCAGCACCAGCTCTTCCGTCTGCGGCAGAGCTGTACTGCCCAGCAGGCAGTTCATATCCACAGACAAGGCCTGTGCCAAAGCGCTCAGGGTTTCCAAGTCCGGCTCCCGATTGCCCATTTCGTACATACTGATGGTATTTCTGGAAAGACCCAGCTGATCTGCCAGATCCTTCTGTGTCATATTCTTTGCCGTTCGCAGCTCACGCAACATTTCTTTGAATGCCATAGGATCACCTCTTGGCCTTAGATTAACACAAATTGTGGATTTTTGCAAGAGCGTGTCCGGCCAAATTCCGGTTCAACACAAACTGTGTTGACAAGAACAAATGTTCTGTGCTATACTTGTTTTGTCACAAACTGTGTATCATGTCTCTGAAAGGAGTTTTTATATGGATTGGAAGAAAGAATCGATGGAGCTGCTGCAGCAGCATATTACCAAAAAACGCGCTCTGCGAAATATCCGGGAGCGCTATCACTTGCTGGAGGATCAAATGGAGCTGCTCAACAACTGCTCTGACCGTGTCCCCCGCCGTCAGGAGCGTATGATCGACTCCATAGCGGAAAAGGAGCAGCTGCTTCTGGCCTACCGTCTGAACAAACAGCAGGTGGACTGGGTAGAACGGGGATTGGCCGCTTTGGACGAACGGGAGCGGCAGGTGTTGGACAACTTTTATATCAGCACCTGCCCTTGCAGTCGACAGGAATTGATGGAACAGCTGTGTATCGAACGCAGCGCCCTCTATGATTTGAAGGATCGTGCTCTTCGCCATTTCACTTTGGCCATGTACGGACAACTGGAACAATAGGACGCAAAAAAGCCACCGCAAAGCGGTGGCTTTTTCCTATAACTGAATATTGATTCCCCGGAAGAAGCTGCTGCCCTCCACCGAATCATAGAAGCGGGCGGCTTCGCCATTTTCTGCGGTCAAAGCTACCAGATAGTCGACTCCTTCCGCCTTCAACCGCTGCCGCAGCTCCGCCATCAACAAACGGGCTGTTCCCTGATGGCGCTCACTTTTCAGCACACAGATCCAGTTCAGATAGGCCTCATTGGTGCTGCCATCAAAATAGCTTGCCATAATATTGGCGTCAATCCGTCCCACCACCTGCTGACCCCGATACGCCAGCAAGGAACGAGCCGAAGCAAAGGCCGGGTTGGCAAAGCTGGCTTTCAGCTGCATTTCATAGGCCTCATCAATGTCCCAAAAATAAGTGTCCGGCTCCTGACGGCGCAGCTCCCGCTCAAAGTCCAACACGGCGGGGATCTGCTCCACGGTAAAGGAGCGAATCGTGATCTCGTTCATTGTTCTATCCTTTCTGTTCTTCTCCGAACATCTTCCAATCCTGTTTCACCAGAGAACGATCCAACCATTCCAAGCCCTCCAGTGACTCCAAGCGACTGTAATGTCTTCCATCCCATGCTTTTGATTCGAAGCAGAAGGCTTTGCTGCTGTCCTCTGCCGCCTGAATCGATGCTCCACGGCTATAGAGAACCAGCTCATTGTCATAGCGGAAGCAAAGCAGGCTGCCGCTGTGCCGCTGATCCACAGCCCAGCACTCATCCTCTTCCCAGTCCGGTTCAAAGTCCGGTTCAATGGACAGTCTGGTGATCTCTCCGGGCTGCCAGTCTCCTCTCTGCCAATAATTTCGCGGCTCCAGCCGATAGAACAAGGGATCAGCGCTCTTTAGCTTGGCAGGACAATACAGCAGCAGATCTCGACAATCGGAACAGCGACTCCAGTCAAAGCCGCTCAGATCCAGCTCCTGCAGCCGCAGACAGCCTCGAAACAGCTCCGGTGCGGCAAGCAGATTCTTGGTGTTCCAATGGCTCAAATTCAAGCCCTGCAGCTCCATACAGCCTCGGAACAAACAGCTCATATCTCTTACCTCTTCCACAGACCAACGGCTCACATCCACTTCGTGGAGCCAGCTGCAGCCATCAAAGAGGCCGCCCATATCCTGCACAGAACAGGTATCCCAGTTCTCCACCGCCAATTCCATCAGCCAGCGGCACTCCCGGAACAGTTCCCGAAGAATACTAACATTGCTGAGATTCCACCGGCTCACATCCAGCCGTTTCAATTTATAACAACCGGCAAACATTCGGCTCAGATTCTTTGCCTTCCTCAAATCAAAATGACCAACGGACAACTCCTGCAGATGCTCATTTCCCGCAAACATCTCTGACAGATCCTCTGCCTTGGAGCAGTTTAACTGTTCCAAGCCCTCGATCTTCTGCAGCCAGGAGCGTCCCGTTTCATCCATGATGGTAAAGGCCCGACGACTGTCCTGATTCGCAAATATTTCTCCTTCATATTGTGCACAAAGATGCAGCTGATCCCCCGCCAGCACACAGCACAGACTGCCACTATTCCGTTCATCTGCTGCCCAAGCATGATCCTGTCGAGATGGCAGCAGCGCACCATGGCGTAAGTTGATTCGGGTTATATAATGGAGAATTTGTGGACGCTTGCAGTTCTTCATCCAGCGGTCACCCGGAGCCAGAGTCTTTAGCGCAGGCTCCTCCGGTAAGTGCAGCAAGGCACTGCAGCCCACAAAGGCACCATTCATGCTGGCACTTGTAGAAAAATGAAAATGAGAGAGTTCCAGCTCTTTTAAAGAAGAACAAAGGTGGAAGAGTTTATCAAAATGCCTTACCATGGCTGTATTCCAGCCCTTCAGCTTCAGCACTTCCAAGCTGCTGCAGCGATTAAACAGGCCGCTTAAATCCTCCACTGCAGTACATTTCCACTTGGATAGTTTCAGTTGTTTCAGCTTTGAGCAGCCACTGAACATCCACGACAGATTTTTGGCTTTCGCTAACATCCACTGCTCTACTGACAACTGTTCCAAAGCACTGCAGTCCATGAACATGCGACTCAAACTTTCCGCCTGCCGCAGATTCCACCGTGATACATCCACTGTTTGCAGAGAGACACAGCCTTCAAACAGACTGTCCGCCTGCCGAATCGCTGCTGTATTCCAAGAAGAAAGAGACAGGTTCCGCAGTTTTTTACAGTGTGCAAAGCAAAAAGACAGATCCCTTACCCGTTCTGTGTTCCACTGCTCCAGATCCAGTTTTTCCAAGCTGCTGCACTCCATGAACATGCCGCTTAGATTCTTGGCAGAAGATAGATCCCATGTGGACAAGTCAACTTCTTTCAGCAAAGTACAGCCCCGGAAACAGTTTTGGAAGTTCCGCACTTTGCCTGTATTCCAGGCTTTTAGATTCAGTTGGCGCAAAAAGGCACAGCCGTGAAACAGATCGCTTAAATCTTCTGTCTTACTACAATCCAAACATTCCAGGCCTTGGATCTCCTGCACAAAAACAAAGCCGGAAAACAATCCCGGCAGAATCGGAATACAAGAGCCACAAAGAAACAGCTGTCCATCCTGCAGACAGCAATCTGCCTGCAGTTCATCACTGTGCCAAGCCTCTGCAGAGCTTCCCATTTCCATCTCTGGAACGATCACAATACGGATCACCTGTTCTTTGGGCAAACTGCCTCGATACCAGCTCATGGCCATGCTCCTTCCATAAAATACTAAACCCAGTATATCATTATGGGCCCCA
>JAGALG010000038.1 GCA_017848075.1 Oscillospiraceae bacterium
CAGTAGGTATGCTGGCAACAGCTGGTATCACAGTAGCCGTTGACGCTTACGGTCCCGTAGCCGACAACGCTGGTGGTATCGCAGAAATGTCCGGTCTGGGTGAAGAAGTTCGTCAGAGAACCGACGCTCTGGACTCCCTGGGCAACACCACCGCTGCTACCGGTAAAGGCTTCGCACTGGGCTCCGCAGCTCTGACTGCACTGGCTCTGGTTGCTTCCTTCATTGACCAGGTAACCCTGATCGCTCCAGACTTCAGCTTCGACCTGTCCATCCTGAACCCACCTGTACTGATCGGTACTATGGTTGGTGCTATGCTGCCATTCCTGTTCTCTGCATTCACTATGGAATCTGTAGGTCGTGCAGCCCAGTCCATCGTAGTAGAAGTTCGTCGTCAGTTCAAAACCATCCCTGGCCTGATGGAAGGTACTGGCGAACCTGATTACAAATCCTGCGTAGACCTGTGCACCAAATCCGCTCTGCATGAAATGATCATCCCAGCAGTTCTGGCTATCGTAGTTCCAGTTGTTGTTGGTATCGTTCTGGGCGTACCTGGTGTTGCTGGTATGCTGGCTGGCGCTACCGCTTCCGGTTTCGTACTGGCAGCTATGATGTCCAACGCTGGCGGCGCATGGGACAATGCGAAAAAACACATCGAAGCAGGCAACTTCGGCGGCAAAGGTTCCGACAACCACAAAGCTGCAGTTGTTGGTGACACCGTAGGTGACCCATTCAAAGATACCTCCGGTCCAGCAATCAACATTCTGATCAAACTGCTGTCCATGGTTGCAATCGTATTTGCTTCCCTGTTCATCAACTTCCACCTTTTCTAATCTGTACATAAAAAAGGGCTCCCCGCTGCGGCGGGGGGCCCTTTTGGTTTACTGGAATATTTGGGATACAGCCTGAATTAAGGAAGAATCATCTGCGCTGTCGCAGCCAAGATGATAGAAGAAAACGCCCTGCAGCTCCCGCTCTCGGGCAAGGACCGCTTTGTCCTGCGCCAACTGTGGGGAGTTGAAGTAATACACACCCAGCAGATTCGTGCCATCTGCCAGCTGATCGGCATACTCGTTGTATAGCGGCCAAAGAGCCTCCGAACTGAGCGGCCGACCGTAGGCCGGAATCCCCAAACAAAGCTGCCCGGCGTCAAAGCCAAGAGCAAGAAAGTAGTCAATGGCTTCCACTGCTGTTTCATAGGTGGAATGGCGGCCTTGCTCATCAAACTGGTCATAGGCCATCATGTGAACCGTGTCAATGGCTGTCACCGCTTCCGGTGAGAGTGTGATATCCTGCGGATAGAAAGCCAAAGAAAGGCTTCTGTCGCTTTCTGCGAGAGACTGCGACAGCTCTATGATCAAATCGCTGAATTCGTCCCACTGATCCTCTGCAGGGAACTCCCAGTCGATGTCCACCCCAGCCAGGGAGTGAGTTTGGCAGAAGTCCAGCATATTTTGGATCAGAACGGTACGGCTTTCCTTATTGAGAATTGCCGCTGCGCCGCCAGCCTTCGGATTGATGGTGCAGAAGATCTCCAGCTCCGGATTGGCGTCATGGATTTGCGAAAGCATGTCGGACAGGGAGCTTTTCACCTCCAAGGAGCCATCAGCCCGCCAGTAGCAGCCCACATTGACAGTCAGGCGATCCAGCGTTTGTAAGCGGCCATCCGTCAGCATGGATTCCGTGAAGGCGTTGTAGGGCAGATAGGCGGACAGCAATCCTTCTTTTGGTGAAGACAGGGAAAACTGCTCTACACTGCCGCCTTCCGGCAGCTGGACACTGATGTTTTCGGCAGCCTGTGGGCCAAGATAACAGTAACGCAGAGATGATGCGTTTTCCTGCGTGTATATTTCACCATCATTGATACGAATAGTAAGCTCTCCTGCTTTACTGAGACCCTGCAAACAGATGCTGTCATAGCTTTGGAGACGCCCCAAAGTAATGCTTACGCTGCTGTCCTTTATGGTCACAGTGTCCTCCGGTGGAGGGCTGGGTTCTTCGCTCTGTTCCTCCTCCTGCAGCTCTGGAGCTTCAGGGACAGAAGGTTCTGTTTCTTCCTGCAGAGGATCTGTCCGTGCGGCACAGCCACACAGCAGCAAAGCCATCAGTAGGGCGGTGAAGGTTGATTTCATGGTATCATCTCCTCGATGGTTTCAGTATACCACAAAATGCAGCCTAATAACAGTCGTAGCAGGAGGGCAGGATCACCACGATGCTGCCTTTATCCGGAGGCAGCTCCTTTTCCAAGTCCTTGGCTGCCTGCAGAGCAGCTCCGCCGATGATTCCGCAGGAGATACCGCTTTGCTCCCGGAACCATTTCTGCTGCTGACGAGCCTGCTGAAGCGAGCAGTAGGACAGCAAATCACAGAGCTGTGGAACATAGAACTCTGGGTCTGTTGTCCCCAAAGGGTCACAGCTGCCGTAGCGATCCTGGCTCAGTGGGGCGGCAACGGCCCAAATATCCGGATTTTTCATCTTCAGTCCGGTAGCGCAGCCCATCAGACAGCCGCAGCTTTCCGTTCCGCAAACCAGAGCGGCGATGGAGCCGCTACACTGGCTCCACAGTTCCTCTGCCAAGCCCTCACAAAAGGCCATGGCATATTCGGGGTCACAGCTGCTGTCCAGCAGCTGAACATCTTCAGCTCTTGCGGCTCTCTGCCGCAGCTCCTGCAGGGAGCCTCTTTCCATGTGGATCTGTGCGCCAAGCGCATGGATTTTTTCCACAAAGACTGCAGGTGCGTCCTCCGGTAAAAGGCAATGAACCTGCCTTCCCAACAGCTTTCCAGCCCATGCAGTACTGAGGGCAAAAGGCCCCCAATCGGCTGTCAGCAGAGGGAGCCTGCTGTCCTCTCCTGCAATCATAGGGAAAACAGCCCGATCTTTTAAACTGCCGCTGGGGTTTGCGCCCTCCAGCTTACAAATAATGCGCTCACTCTGAGGCAAAGCCAACAGCGGCGTAGAAGCACAGTACATACGATACCGCCTTTCTATCCATAATGCTACAGCTTATGAAGAGAAAAGCGGCGACAGAACGGAGAAAAGCCTCCCGGCCATAAGACTGGGAGGCTTTTTTTCTTGCATTAAATTCCGCCGCGGAAGCCCTTACCGATGATTTCCGAGGTGTTGGTGATCATCACAAAGGCATGAGGATCCACATCCCGGATGACCTTCTGCAGGCGAATACCCTGAGCACGGGAAACCGCTGTCATGATGACTGTTTTATCGGTGTGATTGTACATACCGGTGGCCATATGTACCGTTGCGCCCCGGTGAAGGTCGATTTTGATGAAATCCAAAATCGGTTCTGCGTGTTCGGTGATGATCGTGAAGGACTTACACAGGTTCATGCCCTCCATGACATTGTTGACAACAATGGAGCGAATCGCCAGACCAAAGACAGAGAACAGACCGGTGGTCGGGCCAAAAGCAATGAAGCTGGCAAAGGCAATCGCGGCATCGGCCAGCAGCAGAGCACTGCCGGTGTTAATATTGCTGAATTTCTTCATAATCATGGCGATAATATCCGTACCGCCGGTGGAAGCATTCACATTGAAGAGCAGTGCAGAACCCAAAGACGGCAGGAATACACCGACGATCAGTTCCATAAAGGGTTGATCGGTGAGAGGCTGTGCCATTGGGAAGAAGCGCTCGAACAGATCCAGTAAAGCGGAGAGCAAAATCACCACATAAGCGGTACTGAGGCCGAACTCCTTACCTAAAAACAAGAGGCCTACAATCAGCAGAAAGATATTGATGCTCCAGTTGATGGAGCTCAGGGCCAGATCCGGCAGGTAATGACCCAGCAATACGGTGATGCCGCTGACGCCGCCGGTGGAGAAGTTGTTGGGGTACTTGAAGAAATAGATGCCGATTGCAACAATGATGGTAGCAATGTTGAGGATGGCAAAGGTTTTCAGGCCTTCCTTAGTCACTCTGAAGGAAGCCTTTTTCTCGATAACAGACATGGCTGCATCTCCTTCCTATAAAACAAATCAACATCATTATACGCTGTTCAGACAAAAAATCAAGAGTAAATTTAGTAAAATATTTTAAAGGCAGAAAGACGCCCCCCTGCGGGGGCGTCTTTCCTTGTGAGTAAGAAGAGTATTTTATCTAGAAGATATCTTGATAAAACGAGATCTTATTTCTGTTTAGCAGGCTGTTTCTCGTAGTCGTTGATCAGTTCAAGAGCAACTTTAGTGAGAGCCAGCAGACCAAGCAGGTTAGGGATAACCATCAGACCGTTGAACATGTCAGCCATTGCCCAAACCAGATCTACTTTCAGAGCACAGCCAGCAACGATGCACAGGCAAACGATAATAGCGTAAGGTTTAACAGCTTTGGAACCGAACAGGTAACGGATGTTCTGTTCGCCGAAGAAGTACCAGCCAACGATGGTGGAGAATGCGAAGAAGAACATGCAGATAGCGATGAATGGACCGCCAAATGCGCCCAGACCTGCATTGAAAGCAGCCTGAGTCAGAGCAATACCAGTCAGATGATCGCCCTGCAGAACACCGGTACAACCAATAACCAGAGCGGTCATGGTCAGAACTACGAAGGTGTCGATGAATACGCCCATCAGAGCGGTGCAGCCCTGATCACATGGATGAGCTACTTTTGCCAGAGCGTGGGAGTGTGGGGTAGAACCCATACCAGCTTCGTTGGAGAACAGACCACGAGCAACACCGTAACGGATTGCCAGCTGTACAGTAGTACCAACAGCGCCACCGAACATGGATTTGGAAGTGAATGCGCCGGTGAAGATCTCAGCGATAGTGCCAGGAACTGCGCCGATGTGGGTAACGATGATGAACAGACCGCCCAGCAGGTAGAATGCTGCCATGATAGGAACGATCTTCTCAGTTACGGAAGCAATAGAGCCGATACCGCCCAGGAAGATGAAGAAGGACAGAACAGCAACGATCACGCCTACGATCAGTGGGCTGATGCCGAAGGAGTTCTGGAAAGCATCACCGATGGAGTTTGCCTGAACCATGTTACCGATGAAGCCCAGAGCCAGAACGATGAATACTGCGAACAGAGTTGCCAGTACTTTACCAAAAGTACCTTTGTAAGCAGCACGGATGTAGTAAACAGGACCGCCAGTTACAGCGCCATCGTCGCCAACGGTTTTGTATTTCTGAGCCAGAGATGCTTCTACAAAGTTGGTAGCCATGCCGAAGAATGCGGAAACCCACATCCAGAAGATAGCACCCAGACCACCAGTTGCGATAGCGGTAGCAGCACCAGCAAGGTTACCGGTACCTACCTGAGCAGCAATGGAAGTTGCCAGAGCCTGGAAGGAAGACATACCATCTGCGCCAGCTTTTTCGCCGCCCAGTTTGATGTTACCAAATACCTGTTTAAAGCCTTTGGTAAAGTAACGAACCTGAATACCTTTTGTGCGGATAGTAAACCACACGCCTGTGCCGACAAGAGCGAACAGCAGGAAGAAGTCCCACATAAAGCTATTGACGGAGCTAACAATGTTTTCTAATACAACCACAAATTTTCCTCCTCTTGTGTTGGATTTGTGCCTATTATAACATGAATTGTGAGATATGTCTATAACATCACAATTTATAACATGTAAATTTGGTGTAAAGTTCAGAATTTTTAAAGAAAACATACAGACTGCACAAGTGCAATAGGCATATATTACATTATCAGACATTCTGAATGTGCGTTTTGCCAATGAAATGTATAACATTATATTTAAAATACAAACATTAAAATAACATAAAATAGCAAACAAATCCTACCAAGAGACAAAAATTGAAGGCAATGTAAATATTTCGTAAAATAAATGTAATTTCTCTGTTTGTTATTGTGCATAGTGCTGCGTTTTAAGAGAAAAAGCGATAAAAAAGTCAAAAGCCCTTCCATATTGGAAAGGAAGGGCCGGCTGGAATATAGAGGGTTCAAAACAGAAAGACGCCCCCTTGCGGGGGCGTCTTTCTTTGTGAGTAAGAAGAGTATTTTATCTAGAAGATATCTTGATAAAACGAGATCTTATTTCTGTTTAGCAGGCTGTTTTTCGAAGTCTTTGATCAGGTCGCAAGCTACACCAGTCATAGCCAGCAGACCAAGCAGGTTAGGGATAACCATCAGACCGTTGAACATGTCAGCCATTGCCCAAACCAAATCTACTTTCAGTGCACAACCGCCAACGATGAATGCACATACCAGCAGAGCGTAAGGTTTAACAGCTTTGGAACCAAACAGGTAACGGATGTTCTGTTCGCCGAAGAAGTACCAGCCAACGATGGTGGAGAATGCGAAGAAGAACATGCAGATAGCGATGAATGGA
>JAGALG010000039.1 GCA_017848075.1 Oscillospiraceae bacterium
GAACAGACAAAGCTGCCCGTTGAAGCCCCAGAGACCCAGCACCGATGCCAGCAGGGCGGCAACTGCGCCCACAGCAAACCAGATGGCCACCAGCTGATAGGTGGAGGCCTCCAGCACGACCATGGCGACGATGACGATCAGCCACAAAATGGGCAGATAATCACTTAGCATAGGCTCACCTCTTTCTTCTCACTCAGGGTTTTTGTTCGGACGATTTCCAAGGTTCCCGGCCCCTCCGTGATATCCCGGCCGCCTTGGTTTTCCTTGTGATTTTATTATACAGAATTGCCGAAGCCTCTGCAAGGTCTTTGGGGGGTTGATTGTGGATTTTGTTGAGGACTGTAAGGAATTTTTCGGGGCTAAGAATTTCCCAATCTTCGTTTTTCGCGTTTTTCTCCTGTTTTCTCCGTTTTTTATCGATTGCAGGAAGTTGAAGGCACTTGTCCAAGAAAGCCCTTGTATTTTCCCCTGCCCCGCGCTATAATAATCTGTATCAAATTTTTTGTTTTATAAGAGAGGGATCTCCATGAACTACCACCGATTGCTGAATCTGGTCATCTCCCTGGGCAGTGTTCTGCTGGAAAACGGCGCTGAGACCTACCGAGTGGAGGAGTCCATTCTTCGCATCTTTCAAAGCCACGGTGTGGAAAACACCGAGGTCTTCGTTATCCCCAGTATGCTGATCGTCACCATTCGCCCCAGCGATACGGAAAAGGTCTACACGCAGCAGAAGCGTATCCGCTCCCGGGGTACCGACCTGACCAAAATCAGCGAGGCCAACGACATGTGCCGCTACTTCTGCATCCACGACCTGTCTTTGGACGAAATGGAGGCAGCGGTACAGCGCATCCGCAAAGGCCCGGTCTACAGCCAGTCTACCCTGTATATCGCCTACGCCATCACCGGCGCCGGCTTCTCCCTGTTCTTCGGCGGCAGCATGATGGACGCCTTTGTGGCTCTGTTCAGCGGCGCCCTGGTAAAGCTGATCTTTGACCAGATGGGCAAAATGGGGCATAATGCCTTCTTCACCAATGTGCTGGCCTCTGCGGTTATCACTCTCATTGCGGAGCTGGCCTCCATCAGCCCTCTGGCGGTCAACATGGACACCACCATCATCGGCCCCATGATGCTTTTGGTACCGGGGATGGCCCTGACCACCTGTATGCGGGACATCATCGCCGGCGACTACATCTCCAGCCTCGTGAAAATGCTGGAGGTTATTATGATCGGTTTGGGCGTGGCTCTTGGCGCTTACCTCGCTATGAGCGGCTTCGCCCTTGTGCTGTAAGGAGGTTTTTGCGTTGGAACTGTTTCTTCACTATTTCAGCGAGACCTTTGCTGGTCTGATCGTTCCGGTGCTGGTTGCTTTTGTGGCCTGCATTGGCTTCGGTATCATCTTTAATATTCGGGGCAGAAACCTGCTGCTGGCGGCCGGCTGCGGTGCGGTGGGCTGGCTGGTTTATCTGGTGGTCGTCCACTACAGCAGCGAGATCCTGGCCTGCTTTTTGGGCGGTGTTGCGGTCTCCCTCTATGCAGAGATCATCGCCCGCCCCCGACGGACACCCTCTACCTGCTTTATGATCATCGGCATGCTGCCGCTGGTTCCGGGAGCCGGTGTCTACTACACCATGAAATACCTTGTACAGGGCGACTATACCGCCTTCGGTGCCAAGGGCCTCAACACTTTGGCTTGCGCCGGTGCCATTGCGCTGGGTCTGATGTGGGTCATTTCCATGGTGCGCCTGCTGCTGCACATCCAGCAGCACAAGCGGCGGAAAAAATTACAGAAATAAACCCTTCGGACGACCGGCCCTGTGGGTCGGTCATCCTGTTTTATGGAGGAAATGATGGATCGTTCTCGTCTTGATCAATTGCCCGCTCCCCTGCTGGACTGGTATGAAAGCCAGCGGCGCATCCTGCCCTGGCGGGAGGAGCCCACACCTTACCGGGTGTGGATCTCGGAGATCATGCTGCAGCAGACCCGTGTGGAGGCCGTGCTGCCCTATTATGAGCGCTTTCTTGCCGCTTTGCCCTCGGTGCAGACTTTGGCTCAGGCAGAGGAAGAGCTGCTGCTGAAGCTGTGGGAGGGGCTGGGCTACTACAGCCGGGTGCGGAATCTGCAGAAGGCCGCCCGTCTGATGGTGGAACAGCATGGTGCTGCCGTTCCCGGCAGCTATGAGGAGCTGCTGGCTCTGCCCGGAATCGGGGAATATACAGCAGGAGCCATCTGCTCCATTGCCTTCGCTCTGCCGGAACCGGCTGTGGACGGCAATGTGCTGCGGATCTGCAGCCGCATCTGCGGCGACAGCTCCAACATGGCTTCCGCTGCGGTGAAAAAACAATACCGGGAGGCGCTGCGGCCTCTGTATCAGGGTGTGAAGGCCGGAGATCTGACCCAGGCTCTGATGGAACTGGGCGCTACCGTCTGCCTCCCCAATGGTGCGCCTCTTTGCCACTGCTGCCCGGCGGCCCCATTCTGTCTGGCTCATCAGCTGGGACAGGAGCTGGATTACCCCGTCAAGGCTCCCAAAAAGCCCCGCAAGGTGGAGCAGCGAAGCGTTTGGCTTCTGCGAAAGGGAGAGGAAGTTCTGCTCCATCGGCGCCCGGACAAGGGCTTGCTGGCCGGACTGTGGGAGCTGCCTAATACACTGGCGGGGGAGACTCTGCCCTTCCCGGTGGAAAATCCCAAGGACTGTGGCAAAGCGAAGCACATCTTCTCCCACATCGAGTGGCACATGCAGGGAAAAACAGCGGAGATTTCCCGGGAAATCCCGCTGCCGGAGGACTGGCGCTGGGTGCCGCTTTCTGAGCTGCGGGAGAGCATTGCCCTGCCCTCGGCCTTCTCTGCCTTTGCAGAAAAGCTGTAATATGTTATAATCAGAGTAAGAGGTGATATCGATGAAGAAACTGCTTGTTTTGCTGCTTTGCGCTTTGATGCTGCTGGGCGGCTGCTCCGGACGGACTGCCCCTGTGACTCAGACGCCTGATGAGCCTGTCAACGAGGAAAGCAGCCGGAACGAAAACGAAGAAGAGCCTGTGAACCAAGACACAGAAAAAGAAGAAAGCGACACACAGCCTCCGGTGAAGGAGGATGCTGAGGAAGAAAAAGAAGAAGAGAAAAGCCAGGAAGAAATCAATGCCGAGAAGGAAGCCAGCGATGACAACGGAGGAGAATCCGCCTCCGGACTGTTCCGCTTGCTGAATTCCGGCTATGAGATCGCCCTGGATGTGCCCTTCATGGCGGTTTATGACAGCGCCAGCGACGGCCTGTACATCTCCGTTTTGGCCGACAGCGGCGTACAGGGCATCGTGTCCTACACCGATGACGCCGATCAGGTTGCCGCCATCGAGCAGAACATCACCGCTCTCAACGAAACCCTGAAAAACGATGAAAGCGTCAAGGACTTTGAGTTCGATCGGGAGAAGGATGAAGCCGGACTTTACTCCATCATCTTCACCTACCGCACCGAGGAGGACGAGGTCAGCAGCCGAGGCTACAACTATGTGCTCTACCGCCAGACTGCAGAGGGCATGATCACCGTCATGTTCAGCTGCGACAGCAACAAATATGACGCCCCCATCTCCACGGTGTTCCGCTCCGTGCAGCCGGCTACTGCCGAAGCGGTCGATCCGCCCAGCCGTTAAATGATACGAAAACCTCCCACTTTTGGGAGGTTTTTTCTTTGCTTCTTTCTCATTGTAAATTGGGGCAGGATTTTGTATAATAAGAAGATAGACAATACTTCATTTTCAGATAGAAAGGAAATCGCTATGAAAAAATCCGATTTCTGGTTCGACCTGCCGGAAGAGCAGATCGCACAGACTCCTGTGGAGCCTCGTGATCACTCCCGCCTGCTGCGTCTGGACAAAAACAGCGGCCAGGTGAGCCACCATCACTTCTATGACATTGTGGACATGCTCCGTCCGGGCGATCTTCTGGTTGTCAACGATTCCCGCGTGCTGCCGGCCCGTCTGTACGGCACGAAAAAGGACACCGGCGCTGCCATTGAGCTGCTCCTGCTGGAGCAGAAGGAACAGGATCTGTGGGAAACTTTGGTGAAACCGGGCAAAAAATGCCGGGTAGGCGCTGTCCTCACCTTTGGTGAGGGCCTGCTGGAGGGTACCATCGAGGAAGTGCTGGAGGGCGGCAACCGCCTGATCCGCTTCTCTCACGATCCGCAGAAAAGCATTTACGAAATTCTGGAGCAGATCGGTCAGATGCCGCTGCCTCCTTACATCACCGCCAAGCTGGAGGATCGGGAGCGCTATCAGACGGTCTACAGCAACGAGATCGGCTCCGCTGCCGCTCCAACTGCCGGTCTGCACTTCACCCAAGAGCTGATGCAGCGCATCGAGGACAAGGGTGTGAAAATCGCCCGTGTGACCCTCCATGTAGGTCTTGGCACCTTCCGTCCTGTGAAGGAGGAGGAGATCACCGACCACAAGATGCATTCCGAGCACTACCATCTGCCGGCTGAAACTGCTGCCCTTATCAACGAGACCAAGGCCAAGGGCGGCCGTGTCATTGCTGTGGGCACTACCAGCTGCCGCACTCTGGAGACCTGCGGTCAGCTGCAGGAGGAACAGGGCTTCCTGCAGGAAGCAGACGGCTGGACCCAGATCTTCATCTATCCGGGCTATCGCTTCCGTGTGCTGGACGGTCTGATCACCAACTTCCATCTGCCGGAATCCACCCTCATTATGCTGGTCAGCGCTTTGGCCGGTTATGACGAAACCATGGCGGCTTACAAGGTGGCCGTAGAGGAAAAATACCGCTTTTTCTCCTTCGGAGATGCCATGGCAATTTTGGATTAGGGCCAGACTGCCCTTTTGATCCGCAAGAACCCATCC
>JAGALG010000040.1 GCA_017848075.1 Oscillospiraceae bacterium
ATAAAGAAGTGCTGAAGCTGCAGATTCCATCCCGCAGCGATGATGCGAGGGAATATATTCGTTACATTGCCTCTTCTCATGCTTTGCATTTGGTTTGGAAAACCGCAGGCTTGGCAGACTAAAAAAGAAACGCACAGTGGTATACACTGTGCGTTTTTATACTTATGGTTTCTTAGCGTCTTGCCCGGACAGCCTGTTTGCGGCGTGCTTTACGGACAAGCTCGCTATTGGAGCTCAGACGCAGCTTGGTTCTTGCTTTGCGGCGTTTTTCCCAGCGAGTCTTCAGATTCTGGCGCAGAGGATTTTCCACTGTTTCCGCGTGGATTTGTGGAATTTCTTCCGCTTTTGGAGCAGAGGCCAGATTCGGTAGCATGTTTTTGTAAGAGAACAGGCAATCCCGCTTTACAAAAGCCCAAAGAGCCTGATAGAAGATCTCCGGCTGTTCCTTGCAGCACCAGTGTTTACAGCTGGGCAGAATATGCAGGCGGCTGTTAGCGATGATGCGACTTGCTTTTTCTGCGTGAGAACGAGGAACAATGGGATCCTTTTTGCCGTGGATCAGCAGTACCGGCATCTTCAGGCGGGACAGTTCCTCACCGAAATAGGGGATTGCACCTTTGGGTGTCAGAGAGCTCTTCTGGAAAATCTCCATGGCATTCAAGGCAGATTCTTTTTGCAGAAGCTGCTGGATTTCTGCTACCAGTTCTGCTGTGGTCGTGTTTTTTCGTCCAAACAGACTGGATTGGATCATAGTGCGAATCATCAATGGGGACTGAGCCATTTTCTCACAGACTTTTCGTACCCAATTGGTGCGTTGTGTGACCCAGTGGGTCAGGCCATGGATCGGTGCCTTTTCCGACAGACCCCAGCTATCCACAGGTACTAAGCCACAGACCTGTTCCGGATGCTCCAACGCATACCGAATGGCAATCGCACCGCCCATAGACAGACCAACCAGCACGAAACGATTTAGTTTCAGCTGGTCTACAACAGCTTCCAGTGCGTGATGAAAATAAGGGTACAAGCCTTCTTCCGGGATCGTTTCCATGGGGTCGCTCTGCCCGTAACCGGGAAGGTCGATCGCATAGACAGTAGTGCGTTTTCCCAACTTTTCCATGACTTCTTTCCAAGTCATCATGGCGTGATCAACACCGGCACCATGAAGCAGAAGGATCGTATCGTTGCCGCGTCCGCAGCGGTAAGCTTGTATGTGTTTTCCGCGGTATGACAGCGGAATGGATTCAATATTCATGGAGATACCTCCTGATTAAGACATCATATTTCTTTTAGTTTAGCATATTTTTCCTCATAAGTACAGATTTTTCGACAAATCGGGAAGGCCGAGGATGAATTCTGCAAAAATATGAAAAAGTCAGTATACCAAATCTGTACAGAAAAAGGCAAAAAACAGAGGCCTTTTTGTGTTTTTGTACAGAATTGTTAAAATGAAAAAAATTCAAAAATTTCCGGTTGAGATTCCACCGTTGACAGGCTATAATATTAGAAGAATACACCATGGGTCATTGTACCTTTGGTGCAGATAAGGAAGTGTAGCCGCGTTTCAGCGGATTCCCATAGAACAGACAACATTTTAGGAGGATAACATGGCAGGATTTGATTTTAACCTCGGCTTGGGCAAAGACATTGGTATCGACCTGGGTACCGCAAATACTCTGATTTTTATGAAGGGCAAAGGCATTATTATGCGTGAGCCTTCTGTTGTTGCAGTGGATACCCGCAACAATAAAGTAAAATATGTTGGTCAGGAAGCAAAAGATGTAATCGGTCGTACCCCTGGCTCCATCAAAGCGGTTCGCCCACTGGAGGACGGCGTTATTGCAGACTTTGATGTTGCAGCAAGCATGCTGCAGATCTTCATCAAAAGAGCCTGCAACAACTCTTTCTTTGCGCGTCCGAATGTTATTATCTGCATTCCATCCGGCGTTACTCCGGTTGAGCGCAGAGCAGTAAAAGAAGCAGCACAGGCTGCCGGTGCACGCCATGTTGCGATCATTGAAGAACCAATGGCTGCAGCAATCGGTGCGGAGCTGCCAGTTTCCGAAGCAACCGGTTCTATGGTTGTTGATATCGGCGGTGGTACCAGCGAAGTTGCTGTCATCTCTTTGGGCGGCATTGTAGCATCTCGTTCTGTACGCGTAGGCGGCGACCAGTTTGACAGCGATATCATCCAGTTTGTTAAGAAAAAATACAACCTGCTGATCGGTGACCGCACCGCAGAGGACATCAAGATCAACATTGGTTCTGCATACCCATATGATGACGAGCAGCCAATGGAAATCAAAGGCCGTAATCTGCAGGATGGTCTGCCAAAGAATATGATGATCTATCCAGATGAAGTGCGTGAAGCTCTGTCTGATTCCATCATGACCGTTTTGGATGCGATTCGTGCTACTCTGGAGGAAACTCCACCAGAGCTGTCCGCAGATATTATTGACCACGGTATCACCTTGACCGGTGGCGGCGCTCTGCTTCGCGGCTTGGACAAACTGATCTCCAAAGAGACTGGTATGCCGGTGCAGATCGCAGAAAATCCATTGGACTGTGTGGCACAGGGCTCCGGTAAACTGCTGGAGAACACCAACGCTATGAAAGAATTGCTGTCCGCAGATGACGAGCCTCATTACTAATTTATAACTATAATACGGCCGTCGGTTTTTGCCGATGGCCGTTTCTTTCGTTTCGAAAACAATATAAAATTTTCAGTATAGACACAATTTTTACGGCGATTTCCGCTACAATGTTAGTATGAGAAAGGAGAGGAGCCTTGTGAGCGAATTTTTCCAAAGTAAAATTTTCAAGTTGTTCGCAGCCATTGCAGTGATCCTCTTTGCCCTTCTGCTGAGAGCGTCTATGGTACAGGGAGGTTCCTCGGTTTTATCCAATTTGGTTGGTTTGGTGACGACACCGCTGCAAAAGGTAACGGCTTCCGTCAGCAATTCCATCGATAATTTTTTTGATCGCTATCTCAGTGCCGATGAGATTTATGAAGAAAATCAGCAGTTGAAAGAGCAGATTCGTATTTTGACAGAACAGCAGGTAGAATTGGAACAATACCGCTGGGAAAATGAGAGCCTGAAGGAATTTATGGGTCTGAAAGAAGAGCATCCGGATCATCAGTATGTGATGGCCTCTGTTGTCAGTCGTGACCCAAACAGCCGTTTTTCTTCCTTTGTGATCGACAAAGGCTCGTTGGACGATGTGGAATATTTGGATCCGGTCATTACGGAGGACGGTCTGGTTGGCCGCATTACAGAGGTAGGACTGACCTTTTCCAAAGTAACAACCATTTTGGATCCAGCCCTTGATGTAGGCTGTTACAATGCTCGCACCCGCGATATGGGTACAATTACCGGTCGTATTGAAGCGGCGGAAGAGGGCTTGTGCAGCATGGAGCTGGTGTCCCGTACCAGCACAGCAGCAAAAGATGATATTATTGTAACGGCCGGAAGCACCGGTTTATTCCCGAAAGATCTGGTTATCGGCAGTATTGTCAGCATTGCAACAGAAAGTGATGGGAAATCCATGACTGCAATGGTGGATCCGGCGGCTGAAATTGAAACAGTAGCCAATGTTCTGGTAGTAACTTCTTTCCGGGGACAGGGCAGCTCCATGGATGAGCTGGGTACTCCATCTGCTGAAGCAGAGGACTCCGCCGAAAGTGATAGTGCTGAACAGGACAACGAATAGGAGGCGCAGGGATGATTCGTGAAACCAAGCTGCGCATTCAGAAAATGAGCATTTATGCTTTTGCGTTGTTGCTGCTTTATATGCTGCAAACTACACCGGGTTTTCTTACCTTTTGGAATGTCAAACCCTTGCTGGTTTTACCGCTGGTTGTTTCCATTGCTATGATGGAAGGAGAGCTGGTTGGAGGCTTATTTGGCTTGGCAGCCGGCATTTTGTGCGATACGAGTGGTATTACTCTTTTTGGAATCA
>JAGALG010000005.1 GCA_017848075.1 Oscillospiraceae bacterium
CACCCTGTCCATCAAGCGCAGCGCCGACTACGGCGAGGATACGGAAACAGCCCGTCAGAATGCCCACATGGTGGAAGCCATTGTGGAATACGCACAGAGCCGCCTTTTGGAGGAGGGCTGGAACCCATACTACCTCTACAAACAGCGCAATACGCTGGGCAATCTGGAAAATGTGGGCTACACCAAGCCCGGACATGAAAGCCGTTACAATATCTACATCATGGATGAGACCCATAGCATTATTTCCTGCGGCGGTGGCGGTATGACCAAACTCATTGACCGTACAACAGGAAACCTGAGCCGCGTGGCGAATTACAAGTATCCGTTTGAGTATGTGGATCACTTTGATGAAATACTCCGACGGAAAGAGAAAGTGAGGGACTTCTTTGCGAAAGATCGATCCCCTGCGTTACGGCAGGATTCAGAAAGATGATGTGAATCAGCTGGCAGTGGAAAATCACTTCCGACTGATTGAGCAGGCGGAGGATTTTTATGAAGGCCAGCTGGATGCCATCGTAGACGCTATGGAGAGTCACGATGGTCTGCAGATTTTGTGTCTGGCGGGACCATCCAGCTCCGGAAAGACTACCACGGCTCATAAGCTGAAACAACATTTCATCGCAAGAGGTCGCGGAAGCCGCGTCCTGTCACTGGATGACTTCTATTTGAACCCGGAGGACGGCCCGCATTTTGAGGACGGTACGCCGGACTTTGAGAGCGTGGATGCGCTGGATATTCCCCTGATTAACCACTGCATTGACGAACTGCTGGAAAAGAGAAGAACAATGATCCCGCAGTTTGACTTCCACAACCACTGTCGTGCTGAGCAGTGGAAGGAGATTCTCTGTGGCGATGACGATGTGATCATCATGGAGGGGCTGCATGCCTTGAACCCTCGACTGACCGATCTTGCCGATACCAGCCACATCATTCGGATCTATGTCAGCGCAAGGAGTAAGTTCATGGACGGAGAGGAGACTCTCATTGAGCCGAAAGAACTGCGTCTGATGCGCCGTATGGTGCGGGATGTAGCAAAACGCAGCACTCCGCCGGAACAGACCATCGAAATGTGGGATAGCGTCTGCAATGGTGAGCGGCTTTACATCGATCCATTCCGTGACGGCGCCGACTTCAAGATCGACAGCTGCATGGACTACGAACCCTGCATCTTCCGTACCTATCTGGAGCCTTTTATGATCCAGGCAGTGGAGATGGAGGAGGAAAAGCGACAGGTGTTGGTGGAACTATGGAATAAACTGATCTGCTTCCATGAAATTCGGGACGCATCTCCGGTGCCGGAGGACAGCGTGATCCGGGAATTTATTGGAGCAGCTCAGGAAAAATAAAGAAGAAGCAAGTAGGAGGAAGCAAAAATGAATGATTTCAACGCAATTCTGGGTAAAATGAGAAATCTGGCTAACGCAGCCAGCAAAAAAACCGAAGAAGTGGTAGAGGCCTCCAAGCTGAAACTGCAGATCGTTTCTCTCAATGGTGAGATTTCCAAAGCTTACGAGGAGCTGGGCCGTCTGATCTACGATGCAGCAAAGAAAAACGAATCCATCGGTGAAGAAATGGATGCTGCAATGGCAAAAATCGACGAGCTGCTGGAGAAAGTTGCGGAGCTGGAAGGCAAAGAAAACGAGATCAAAAAAGTACGCACCTGCGGCAACTGCGGCGCAAGCTGTGCTGCTGATGCTGCTTTCTGCAGCCGCTGCGGTGTGATTTTGGAAGTGGTTACTCCTGTAGAGGCTGAAATCGTAGAAGAACCTGGATGCGACTGCTGCTGCGATTGCGACTGCGAATGTGAACACTGCTGTGAAGATGGCTGTGAGTGCGACTGTGAAGATGGACAGTGCCACTGCCACAATGAGGAAAAAGGCTGTGAATGTCACTGCTCTTGCAATTGTGAAAGCAATGAGGAAAGCTGTGATTGCTGTGCAGGTCATTGCTCTTGCGACTGCGAAAACGGTGAAGAAAGCTGCGGCTGTTGCGAAGGCCACAAACATGAGGACTGCAACTGTGAGGGTTCTCAGGAAGGCTGTTGCCACAACTGCTGTGAAGAAAAAGGCGAATAATTTTTCGCTTCGAAGGGCTCCGGTTTTACCGG
>JAGALG010000041.1 GCA_017848075.1 Oscillospiraceae bacterium
CAGGGGGATTTTCAACCAATTTTTAGTAATTATCAACAATTTATAAAGCCCCCCCCCCCCATTTTGCAACACATTGCACTATTTTAAACAAAATAACTCCTATTGTATGGCTGTATAATAAACCTTATTTTCTTATTTGTGCGGACAAAAAAACAGTCCCCCTCTCGGAGGACTGTTCAAAATCAAAATTACAGTTCCAGTTCGTTCAGTTTCAGCAGAGCAACAATGTAGATTTTTACGGCCAGCATCATGTAATCAATGCTGGTGCATTCGTCTGCCATATGAACGCCGCCTTTGCCTTCACCGGCTGGATTTGGCATCTCTGGGAACTCCGGACCGAAAGCAACGGCATTCGGGAAGTTTCTTGCGTAGGTGCCGCCGCCGATTACTTTGGCTTTTGCTTCTTTTCCGGTCACTTCATTGTAAGCGGACAGCAGAGCCTGAACTTCTTTGGTGTCTACGCTGCGGTAGCTTGGAGCACTGTCGCTGAGAACTTTGCCTGCAAAGCCATGAGCTGCTGCGTAAGCTTCCAGTCTTGCTTTCAGCTCGTCGCCTTTTGCGGTTACTGGGTAACGGATATTGTAGTTGAGAACGATTTCGTTTTCTTCCATTTCAGCTACGCCGCTGATATGGGTGATCTTACCGGACTGTTCGTCCTCGCAGTCGATACCCAGACCAACACCGTTGTGATCCGCCAGAGTAGCAGCTGCCTTGGCACAAGCGCTGCGCTCTGCTTCAGACAGAGCTTCCACTTTGCTCAGCATCTCGCAGAGCATACCGATTGCATTGATGGAACCGTCCGGTGCAGCTGCATGGGAACCAACACCTTTTGCGGTCACTTTCAGGCAGCCACATTCGCAGTTTTCTACGTCGAATTTGCAGGAGCACAGCTCACCCAGATTCTCTTTGCTGATCCCTTTCAGAGCAACGGTGCAGCGGTCAGCAACCATGTTGGAAACAGAGCCACCGAAGAACTTCACGATGTGAGCGCCGTCATGAGCAAATCTTGCTTCTGCGGACATGATACCTTTTTCGCCGTTGATCACTGGGAAGTCAGCATCCGGAGTGAACATAAAGGTAGGGATTTTTTCTCTCTGCTTGATGATTTCCACATCACCCATGCCGCGTTCTTCGCTGCAGCCCAGCATCAGGCGATAGGTGTAGTTCAGTGGAATATTATTCTCTTTCAGATATTTCATAGCATACAGGCCCAGAACAGCAGGACCTTTGTCGTCTGCCACACCACGACCGTAGATATAGCCGTCTTTGATGGTCATTTTGTATGGATCAACGGTCCAGCCATTGCCTTCTGGTACGACATCCAGGTGGCCCATGATGGAGATTTCTTTTTCTTTGTCGCCGATGGAAGCGGAGCCGGCATAATAATCATAATTTTTGGTTGCCATGCCCATACCCTCGCAGATCGCCAGAGCAGCATCCAGTGCTTTTTTGCAGCCTTCGCCGAATGGAGCTTCAGCAGGTCCATCTACGCTGACACTTGGGATCTCAATGAGAGTTGCAATATCCTTCAGGATATTTTCTTTGTTTTCTGCGATAAACGCGTCGATTTTCAGTTCCAGATCTTTGGAAATCATAAGGAAGTACCTCCGTCATCAAAGATATGTCCGATGCCTGCGGCAGCGAAGCATTGCTGATCGTATCGCCATGGACATCAATTATTATAGCACAGGCTTTTCACCTTTTACAGCCCCATAGGGGAAAAATTCTTCTCTTTTGTTACGAGACTCTGCCTTTTCTCTCTCTGTCATTTGTGCTATAATTTTTATATATGCTTTCCTACAGAAAGGTTGAAACGCTATGCTGAAAAAGAACGATATCATCGATGCCCATATTACAGCCATGTCCTCAGACGGCAACGGTATCGCAAAAATAGATCACTTTGTTGTATTTGTCCCATATTCTGCTGTTGGCGATCATCTGCGGATCCGCATTGTGAAGGTACAGAAATCCTTTGGCTTTGGTAAAATCGAAGAAATTCTGGAACCTGCCTCTACCCGCTGTCAGCCGGACTGCCCGGTTTATCAGAAGTGCGGAGGCTGCTCCTTCCGCCATATCACTTACGAGCAGGAGCTCTGTCATAAAGCAGAATTCGTCCGTGACACCCTGCAGCGAATCGGTGGTCTGAATATCGAGCCGGAGGCTATTGTTGGCTCTCCGCTGGTCAACGGCTACCGTAACAAAGCCCAGTATCCAGTACGCTTAGAGAATGGCAAAGTGCTGGCCGGATTCTTCGCCAAACGCAGCCATCGGGTCATTCCTTGCGCCGGCTGTGCCCTGCAGCCTGCCTTTTATAAAGGTATCATTGAATATACACAGACTTTCGCTGAGGAAAAAGGAATCTCTATCTATGATGAGGAGAGCGGTAAAGGTCTGCTGCGCCATATTTATCTGCGCTACGGCGAGGTCAGCGGGCAGGTCATGGTTTGTCTTGTCCTCAATGGAACAAAACTCCCTCATGCTGATGATTATGTCAAGGGTCTGCTGGAACTCTGTCCTTCTGTAGCATCTGTCGTGCTGAATGTAAACAAACGGCAGGATAATGTAATTTTGGGCGAGCAATGCATCACCCTCTACGGCAGCGATACCATTGAAGATACGCTCTGTGATGTATCCTTCCACCTGTCCCCTCTCAGTTTTTATCAAGTGAACCGCCAAGCTGCTCAGCAGCTCTACCGCCTGGCCGCCGATATGGCTGATTTAAAAGGAGAAGAACTGCTGGTGGATCTGTACTGCGGCGCCGGTACCATTGGTCTTTCCATGGCGAAACGAGTGCGCCAGCTGGTTGGTGTGGAGATCATTCCCGATGCAGTGGAAAACGCCAGAGAAAACGCAAAAAACTGCGGTATTCACAACGCTCGCTTCCTCTGTGCGGATGCCGGTGAGGCCGCGCAGATGTTGGCTGCCGAGGGACTGAAGCCGGATGTGATCGTGGTGGATCCTCCTCGTAAAGGCTGCAGCTCTGATGTACTGGAGGCAATCCAGACGATGAGCCCGGACAAGCTGATCTATATCTCCTGCAATGTTGCTTCTCTGGCTCGTGATGCCAAGGAACTGGAGCAGTTGGGCTATCATGCTGCCCGTGCGATTCCGGTAGATCTGTTCCCACGGACTGCACATGTGGAGACGGTTGTCTTGCTTTCCAAGGGCGAGGTCGACTCGAAAAAAATTCGGGTTGAGTTCTCTTTGGAAGATATGGATATGTCCGAATTTCAGGATGGGGCAACCTACACGCAGATCAAGGACTATGTACTGGAACATAACGGGTTAAAGGTATCTAACCTGTATATCTCACAGATTAAGCGGAAATG
>JAGALG010000042.1 GCA_017848075.1 Oscillospiraceae bacterium
CTGTGCAACCTGACCGATCTGGGATGCTTTAGAAGCCTGACCACCGGTGTTGGAGTAAACCTCGGTATCGAATACCATGATGTTTACATCTTCGCCGGAAGCAAGAACATGGTCAACACCGCCGAAGCCGATGTCGTAAGCCCAACCGTCACCACCGAAGATCCATACGGATTTCTTGGAGAGGAATTCTTTGTCTTTCAGGATTTCCTGAGCGCAAGCGCAGTCTGCATGTTTCTCAAGTTCAGCAACCAGTGCAGCAGTAGCAGTTTTGTTAGCAGCGCCGTTGTCTTTGGTAGCCAGGAAGTTTTCAGCAGCAGCTACGAGAGCAGGATCTGCACCTTCTTTGGTCAGGATGCCTTCTACTTTAGCGATCAGATTGTTACGAACAGCTTTCTGACCCAGCAGCATACCGATACCGTGCTCAGCGTTGTCTTCGAACAGGGAGTTAGCCCATGCTGGACCATGACCGTTAGCGTCAACGGTGTATGGAGAAGTAGCAGCTGGACCGCCCCAGATAGAGGAACAACCGGTAGCATTGGAGATGTACATTCTGTCACCAAACAGCTGTGTGATCAGACGAGCGTAAGAGGTTTCAGCACAACCAGCGCAGGAACCGGAGAATTCGAGCAGAGGTTTTTTGTACTGAGAACCGATTACATTCAGATTAGCAGTGGTTTCTTCTTTCTCAGTTACATTAGCAACACAGTAATCGAATACCTGCTGCTGATCTTCCTGAGATTCACGAGCAACCATAGTCAGAGACTTGGTTGGGCAAACGCCGATACATACGCCACAACCCATGCAGTCCAGTGGGGATACAGCCAGAGTGTAGGTGTAGTCGGTTTTAACGATTGGTTTTGGAGCTTTCTTCAGGTTAGCTGGAGCAGCTGCAACTTCGTCTGCATTCAGAGCGAATGGACGGATAGTAGCATGTGGGCAAACGAATGCGCACTTGTTACATTTAGCGCAGGTTTCTGCATTCCATTCTGGAACCATAACTGCTACGCCGCGTTTTTCGTAAGCGGAAGCACCCTGTTCGAAGGTACCGTCTGCATGGTTAACGAATGCAGATACTGGCAGGCTGTCACCATCCATCTTGGAAACAGGTTCCATGATGTTTTTAACCATAACTTCCAGTTTGGAAGCGGAAGCGTTAGCGATTTCTGGAGCAGCATCTTCTGCGGTAGCCCAATCAGCTGGAACATCGATTTTTACATAGTAGTCGAAACCAGCATCGATTGCGTCGTGGTTCATTTTAACGATAGCTTCACCTTTTTTGGAGAAGGAGCGGGTAGCTGCGTCTTTCATGTAGGTGATAGCGTCTTCTTTTGGCAGTACGCCGGACAGTGCGAAGAATGCAGACTGGAGAATGGTGTTGGTGCGTTTGCCCAGACCGATCTCTACTGCTTTATCGATCGCATTGATGGTGTAGAGCTGGATGTTGTTCTGAGCAATGTAGCGTTTTGCAGCTGCTGGCATATGCTCGTTCAGCTCTTCTGGAGTCCACTGGCAGTTGATCAGGAAGGAACCGCCTGGTTTAACGTCACGAACCATCTTATAGCCTTTGATGATGTAAGATGGGTTGTGGCAAGCTACGAAGTCAGCTTTGTTGATGTAGTATGGAGATTTGATTGGTTTGTCGCCAAAACGCAGGTGGGAAATGGTAATACCACCGGTTTTCTTGGAGTCGTACTGGAAGTAAGCCTGTACGTATTTGTCGGTGTGGTCACCGATGATTTTGATGGAGTTTTTGTTTGCGCCAACAGTACCGTCGCCGCCCAGACCCCAGAATTTGCATTCGATGGTGCCTTCAGCTGCAGTGTTAGGAGCTTCGGTTTCTTCCAGAGACAGGAAGGTAACGTCGTCGTTGATACCGATGGTGAAGCGTTTCTTAGGAGCGTCTTTAGCCAGTTCATTGTAAACTGCGAATACGCTTGCTGGAGTGGTGTCTTTGGAACCCAGACCGTAGCGGCCGCCGATTACCATAGCGTCGTTGCCAGCTTCAGCCAGTGCGGACATAACATCCAGGCACAGAGGTTCTGCGTAAGCACCTGGTTCTTTGGTACGGTCCAGAACAGCAATTTTCTTAGCGGTTGCAGGGATAGCAGCCAGCAGGTGTTTTGCGGAGAATGGACGGTACAGACGAACTTTAACCAGACCAACTTTTTCGCCTTTTGCAGTCAGGTAGTCGATAACTTCTTCAGCAACGTCACAGATAGAGCCCATAGCGATGATTACGCGTTCAGCATCTGCTGCGCCGTAGTAGTTAAACAGCTGGTAGTTGGTACCCAGTTTTGCGTTTACTTTGCCCATGTACTCTTCTACGATTTCAGGAACTGCGTCGTAGTAAGCGTTGCAAGCTTCGCGGTGCTGGAAGAAGATATCACCGTTCTCGTGGGAACCGCGCATTACAGGGCGTTCTGGGTTCAGTGCGCGTTTGCGGAATGCGTCAACAGCATCCATGTCGCACATTTCTTTCAGATCTTCGTAGTCCCAGATCTGGATTTTCTGGATTTCGTGGGAAGTACGGAAGCCGTCGAAGAAGTTGATGAATGGTACGCGGCCTTTGATAGCAGACAGATGTGCAACGGCAGCCAGGTCCATAACTTCCTGAGTGTTGGTTTCAGCCAGCATAGCAAAACCGGTCTGACGGCAAGCATATACGTCAGAGTGGTCGCCGAAGATGTTCAGAGCGTGGGAAGCTACACATCTTGCGGAAACATGGAATACGGTAGGAAGCAGCTCACCAGCGATTTTGTACATATTTGGGATCATCAGGAGCAGACCCTGAGATGCGGTGTAGGTGGTGGTGAGTGCACCAGCGTTCAGAGAACCGTGTACAGTACCAGCTGCACCAGCTTCGGACTGCATTTCGATTACTTTAACGGTGGAGCCAAAGATGTTTTTCTGGCCCTGTGCAGACCACTGGTCAACATAGTCGGCCATTGGGCTGGAAGGGGTGATTGGGTAGATACCGGCAACTTCGGTAAATGCGTAAGACACATAAGCCGCAGCGTTATTGCCGTCCATGGTTTTCATTTTTCTTGCCATGATAATTTGTCCTCCCTTAGATTTTTTCATTTGGAAATGATCCAAAAGTGTTTATTTCCATACCCTTAAATATTAGCATTTTTTCAGAACCTTGTAAAGGGTAAGGACTTGGTAGATTCGTGGTAAAAAGGTGTTTTTTTACACGATTTTTGCCGCACTTTCCCCGCTTTTTTTGGCGTCCACGCAGTATGGACAAAAAATTGTCGAGAAAATATCAAAAGTAGCAAAAAAACTTTAATCGGTAAAAATGTGGGAAAAATACAGATAAAAATAGCCGCCGGAAATCAAGATTTCACGGCGACTGGATAGAAAAGGCAGTCTCAAAAACAAATTTTAGAATTTGTCCGTGTAGTGTGGACAAATCAGGATTCTATGGTGATATTATCCTGTGGGGAATAGATCAGCAGAACGCAGCGGTTTGGCATACAGACTGCTGTTTCGGTCTCTCTGGAAATGAAACCATAGCCTTCACAAATGTGATCCGGACACTGGGATTCCAGAAAGCGAATGGCGTGATCCCGGATCTCCAGTTTGACAGGGACAGCATATTGTTCCTGCAGGTCAATGATGCGATCCTCTTCCTCGGCAAGCTGGAACAGTTCCACGATTTTGCCGTCAATGGACAGCGCTGCAACGCCGATTTGCGGGTCTCGACCCATAAGAAAAACAGCAGAAAAAATAAGCGCCAGCAGCAAAATGACAGCGATCAGCAGTAGGTCTTTTTTGGACATGACGGAGCGTTCCATGCCGTCCCTCCCTTCTGAAAATTCTATATTGATTATACCATGGATCATGGGGAAAAGATAGGCGAAAAAAATTCCTCCCCTGTTAAGCAGGGGAGGAGGTGAGGGAGTTAATTTGAGCCAAAGTAATTGCGGAATGGAACAGTGCCGTTTTCGCTGCTCTGATTGTTGTAGCCATTCTGAACCTGAACCGGAGTTTCTACCGATTCAATCAGACCAACTTCGATAGTCAGTTCTTTATCTGCAAGACCGGTGGTACGGCGGAATACACTCAATACTACAGTATCGCCCGGTTTCTTGCCGTCCAGCATGGAGCTGACATTATCAAAGAGATAAACTTCCTGGCCATCGATAGCAGTAATAATGTCATTGGTCATCAAACCACTGCTTGCGGCAGGAGTGCCTGGTTCAATACTTCCTACCATCAGACCGCGTGGAATGTTATTCAGCTGTGCAGTGAAGGCGTCGATTTCGTAAACAGAGATGCCTATACGAACACGGCCCTTGACATAACCGTAATTCAGCAGGTCGTCAATGATAGGCTGTGCGTCATTGATGGAGATAGCAAAGCCCAAACCTTCAATATCTTCACCGGTAATTTTTGCAGTGTTGATGCCGATGACCTGACCGTATTCGTTAGCCAGTGCACCACCGGAGTTACCAGGGTTGATTGCAGCGTCTGTCTGGATATAGTTCAAACCATTGCTGCCATCGATCTGGCGGTTCAGAGCGGATACATAACCAACGGTCAGAGTGCCGCCAAGCTGGAGACCGGTTGGGTTACCGACCGCAATCAGCTGCTCGCCAACCTGAAGCTGATTGGAGTTACCGAACTCAGCAGGAGTCAAACCGGTTGCATCAATTTTAATTACAGCAAGGTCAGTCTGGCTGTCCGAGCCAATGATCTGTGCGGAATATTCCGTGCCGTCGGCCAAAACAACCTTCAGCCCCATCGCATTTTCAATAACATGGGCATTGGTAATGATGAAACCATCCTCGCTCATAATGATGCCGGAACCCTGAGATTCTGCGGTGGAGAAGTAGCTGTTGCTGCCCTGCTGGTAGTTTACAATACCAACAACAGAGGCTTTTACTTTTTCAGCCCGCTGTGGAATGGTCAGCTTGCCGTCGGTCAGAATCTCGGTTTCTTCTTCCGGACGATCTGTAATTGTCAGGCTATGCTCTGTCGTAGTTTCATTGGAGACTTCTGCATTTGGAGGAGAAACTTCTTCTACTTTCGCATGATTGCCCTCCAGCAGAGAAACCACACCAAAACCGGCCAGGGTCAGAATACCTACACAGGCGATGCCGCCCAGAATACCGGCAAAGATTTTCAAGCCGCGATGCTTCTTGGATTTTTTCGCTTCGCTCGGCTGTTGAGACTGATAGTCTTCATAGTTCCAGCGGTAGGGTTCTTCCTGTTTATGATATGCACTGTGATCAAAGGCAGGGCCGCTGTTCTGGCGCTGTGCCTCTGTGCTGCGGTTCTGGCTGTGACTCTGTGCATTCTCATAGGAGCTGTAGGAATACTTGCTGTTATAGCCGGTATTCTGTGGGTTGTGCTGCTGCTCCGAGAAGACCCAGCTGCCATTGTGATTATTATTGCTGTTGGGATTGTTGTTTGACTGGTAGTTTCCGCTGTAGCTGTTGTAGGAACTGCCGTTTGGAACAGAGTCTCCATTGTTGGAAGTGTTGTTGCCCTGAGGCTCAGCATGAGGCTGCTGATTTTCAAAGCCATTGTTGTTTTCATTATTGCTCATATTGGATAGACCTCCTTGCGGTGGTTTGTACTCTCTCTTTTAGGACACCTCTATTGTAACCGGAAAATGTTACGGAAAAAGAAACAGCTTTTAAATGCTTTTCGCATTTTCTGTTAGGATTTTATTTCAGCTCTCCGCTGTTGTGGCGGGGAACTTGTTTGGGAGCTGCCGTCGGCAGTGTGAAGGTAAATTCACAGAACTGACCCTCCGTACTGCGGACAATCACTTCACCCTGATGAAGCTTGATGATGGAACGAACGATATTCAGCCCCAAACCAACACCGCTCTTGTCCTGGCTGCGGGAGCGGTCAGTTTTGTAGAATCGCTCGAAGACCTTGGAGATCTCCTCTTTGGAGATGCCCTCACCGGAATTTTTTACGGAGATATAGGTCATTTTTTCTTCTGTGCGGTACGAAATCTCGATGTAGCCGCCTGCATCGACAAACTTGACTGCATTTTCCACCAGATTGTAGACCACCTGATGGATCAGATCTTCATCAGCAGATACCATGACCCGGTCGCTGTCCAGACCACGGATATCCAGATTTTTCTCTTCGATGGCCTTTTCAAAGGTGAAAATTGTGCTGCAGACCACCTGATTGATATCAAAGGAGGTAGGGGCCAGCTGCATTTCACCGGATTCCAGTCGGGCAATGTTCAGCATGGAACGAACCAAACGGGACAGGCGTTTTACCTCACTGGATACGATAGCCAGATAATGCTGCTGCCGTTCCGGAGGAATGGTGCCATCCATGATGCCGTCCACAA
>JAGALG010000043.1 GCA_017848075.1 Oscillospiraceae bacterium
CCATTGGCATTGTGGACGGTATTTATACTCGTGTCGGTGCATCGGATGATTTAAGTTCCGGCCAGTCTACTTTCATGGTAGAAATGAGCGAAGTGGCTCATATCTTAAAACACGCTACAGCCAAAAGCCTGTTGATCCTGGATGAAATTGGCCGCGGTACTTCCACTTTTGATGGAATGAGTATCGCCAGAGCCATCCTGGAACACATCGCCAATAAACGAAAACTGGGTGCAAAGACGCTCTTTGCGACCCACTACCATGAACTGACGGAAATGGAAGACCAGTTTGTAAACATGAAAAACTACAACATTTCCGTTAAGAAAAAAGGCAGCGATATTATCTTCCTGCGCCGTATTGTCAGAGGAGGTACTGATGACAGCTATGGTATCTATGTTTCCAAGCTGGCCGGTATTTCCAATGATATCATCAAACGGGCAGAGGAGATCCTGCAGGAGCTGGAGGACGGAAACCCGGTTGCTGCCAATATTCGCGCCAGCAAAAAGAAGCGGGCAGAAGCGGAAGAGAATCAATTGATGCTGATCCAGTCCGATGACAGCGAGATCGTCCGCCGTCTGAAGGAAGTGGATCTGAACACCATGAGCCCTATTCAGGCCATGGTTCTTCTGTCCGAACTGAAAGAACTGATTTAAGGGAGGTGCCGTCCTTTTGGGCAAGATCCATGTATTAGAAAAACAACTGGCGGAGCTGATCGCCGCCGGAGAGGTCGTGGAAAGACCTTCTTCTGTTATTAAAGAACTGGTGGAAAACTCCATCGATGCCGGTGCAAATCTGATTACCGTGGAGATCCAGCACGGCGGCATTACTTATATTCGGGTCAGTGACAATGGCTGTGGTATTGCAACAGAGGATGTTCCTTTGGTTTTCCACCGTCATGCGACCAGTAAAATCCGTAATGAGGACGATCTGAATGCGATTGCTACTTTGGGCTTCCGTGGAGAAGCGATGGCCTCTATTGCGGCAGTCAGCCGGGTGGAAATGATGACCCGCACGGCCGATTCCGATGAAGGAACTATGTATGTGATCCACGGTGGGGAAGAGCAGGAGCGGTACCCTGTGGGCTGCCCCGTAGGCACAACGCTGATCGCTCGGGATCTGTTCTATAATACGCCCGCTCGTATGAAGTTCCTGAAAAAGGATGTTTCCGAAGCAAACTCTGTCGCTGTTGTTGTGGAAAAAGCTGCTCTGTCCCACCCAGAAGTCTCCTTTAAGTTCATTCGGGATGGACAGGTGAAATTACATACTCCCGGCGACGGCAAGCTGCTGTCTGCGATCCATGCTGTGTTAGGCAAGGAAACCGCTGCTTCCATGATTCCAGTAGACTACGAAGCTTTTGGAATGAAGATCAGCGGTTACATCTGTAAACCGGTCAGCAGCCGCAGCAATCGCACTCTGCAGAACTTCTTTATCAATCATCGTTTTGTACGCAGCAAAACCATGATGGCCGCCTTGGAGGAAGCTTACCGCCATTCCATTATGGTGGGGAAATTCCCAAGCTGTGTACTGAATCTCCAGGCCCCGTTCGGTGACACCGATGTTAATGTGCATCCAGCAAAAATCGAAGTTCGTTTTGCTAATGAAAAATCTGTTTTTGATGTGGTGTATTATGGCGTCAAATCTGCCCTCAGTCAATACGATTATTCTTTAAATCTGAATAAGGAAGAGCCTGTTGCATCTACGAAATCGATCAATACACTTCCGGAGAAAAAAGAAAAAGCACCCCAACGCATGAGTGCCGAGGAATTCCGTAACTTCCTTGCAAAGGACGAGAAAAAAGAGCCGAAAATGGCTTCACAAAAGGAAAGTCCATCTGCCGCGGACAGTGTGAAAACAAAATATACAGAAAATATATATTCGTATACAAAGCCTCAAGAGAGTACTTTGGATAGTGTTTTGTGCAATCTTACCAAATCGATTTCCAGTTCCAAGCATGCCGGAAATCGTTCTGCTGCTGTTCCACTGCACAGTGACCCGATGCCCTATATTGTAGAGGCGAAAAATCCGGAAAGCAACAGCACTCAGACTGATCTGGAACAGAGAGCCGCTATTTGGGAGGAAGAACTTCCCCCATGTATGGAAGGGAAAGTTCCGGCTCAGGAAAAGATTGTGACCGAAAAACCAGCCTTGAAAAAAGAGGAGCCGCAGCCTGTACAGACTTTGCACTATGAGGATGAGGAAAGGGATCCTTATGAGACGGCTCGTATCATCGGCGAACTGTTTGGAACCTATATCCTTTTGGAAAACATGGATCAGTTGATTCTGATCGATAAGCACGCTGCCCATGAGCGTCTATTGTTTGAACAACTGAAACAGCTGGACCTGACCCAGGACCGACAGATTCTTCTTGCTCCAGTGCTGGTGCATCTGAGCCGGGAAGACTACGCAGCCGTGGCTGATAACACAGATGTCTTTCTGCAGATCGGGTTTGATGTAGAGGCCTTTGATGGTGGTGATTTGTTCGTCCGGGAAGTGCCGTTGACCTTGCCGGAAACAGATATTCGCAGTATCGTGGAAGAAACCGCTCATAAAATGCTGCGGAATCATAATGATCTAACTCCGGAAATCGTTGATGATCTCCTGCACAATATTGCTTGTCGCAGTGCAATCAAAGCCCATGATAAAAATAATAAGATGGAACTGGAACAGATTGTCACGATGCTTCGCAATAACGAAGCAGTGAAATACTGTCCTCACGGCCGACCAATTGCTCGCCTGCTGTCCCGCAGGGAGATTGAAAAAATGTTTGGTCGAATCCAATAAGAAACGCTCGGAAAGGAGGCGGCCTCATGGACGCTGAAGCAAAAATTCCCCTTGTGGTTGTCGCAGGACCGACAGCCTCCGGCAAAACAGAGGCAGCCATCCGCATCTGTCAATGGTTTGATGGAGAAGTGGTGTCTGCTGACTCCATGCAAATCTATAAATATCTTTCTGTCGGTACTGCCAAACCAGATGAAGCAGAGAAAGAGGGAATCCCTCATCACATGATGGATTTTCTGGAGCCTTCCCAGCCTTTTTCTGTGGCAGAATATGTTCAGAAGGCAAAAGAAAGCATTGCTGATATACACAGCCGTGGTAAGCTTCCTGTGGTCGTGGGAGGAACCGGATTGTACATCGACTCTCTGGTTTCCAATATTCAGTTCAGTGAATCGGACAACGACCCTGAGTTGAGGGAACAACTGCAGCACTATGCTGCTGAAAAGGGAAATGAGGCTCTTTGGCAGCTGCTCAATGAAAAGGATCCGGAAGCTGCTGCCAATATCCATCCAAACAATGTAGGGCGTGTGATCCGTGCCATTGAAATGATCGAAATGACCGGTAAGACAAAAACACAGCAGTTGGAAGAATCCCGCCGGGAGCCTTCGCCCTATGATGTCCTTTATCTGGCTATCAATTATCGGGACAGACAAACTCTGTATGACCGCATCAATCTGCGTGTTCATATTATGCTGGAGCATGGTTTGGA
>JAGALG010000044.1 GCA_017848075.1 Oscillospiraceae bacterium
AAAGACTTTGCTGTTCATGGCAGTGATCGCACAATTTTCCATTTCAGATTCAACGATGAGAATATCAAAACTTGGCAGCCTCTTTTGTACGATACCAATGGTAATTTGTTAGGTTATATTGACGGTTGGTATAGAAATGACTGGATGAGTTGGGACTGGTGGTATTGGGATCTGACCGGCAGCTGGTATACTCCATGTACTCTGACTGAAATTACTAATCCAAATGGTGGCGATTCCAACTGGCAGATCACAAAGACCGGTGAATCTCAGTCTATTCCGGAAGGTAAATACAAGATGAGCCTGCTGGTTCGTCATGCAGATGGAAAAGGTAAAGTGGTTGAAGTTTCCGACTACTGTATCGATAACACCTTGCCAAACCTGACGCTGAGCAACAGTAGCAATTCCAAATGGATCGGTACCGTAAATGGTGATTCCGTCGTATTCAGTGGTAATATTTACGATACCTTTACCGAAGAAATGAAAGAATTGGGTATTAACTCTGTTTCTGACTACAGAGTCTTTGGCAATACAACAAGCCAGAAAGATAATGTACTGGTTGTAAGAGTTGGTGAAAACGATTATCGTGCAGAAATCGATGAAAAAGGTGACTTTACCGTTACAGTACCAGCAGCAGACGCAACAAAAGACGCTGTTGTTTACTACGGTGACCACTTCCTGCCACAGGGTAAAGAAAACAGACTGGATACCTTTAAAGACGGTTTTGATCCAGAGGCTCTTTCCTATACAGTTTTGAAGAGTGACCAGTATGGCTACATGAATGCTTACGCATATCGTGCAACTAACATGGCTGCAATGAATGTGACCTTGAGCGTTCCATCTACTGCTCCAGACGATTCCAGCAACGATAAAGATGACAGCGATAACAAAGACGATTTCATCGGACGCAAGGATAATGAGGAAGAAACCGTTTGGGACATCGCTGAAGAAAAAATTAAAAAAGCTAACAAGGGTGACCGTGTTACCCTGGATATTCGTGACCGCAAAACTGTACCTGAGTACATCATGCGTCAGGTAAGAGCAAAAGGTCTGGAACTGGTGATCCGTTGGAACGGTAATACCATCACTATTCCTGCAGGTGAAGCTCCAGAAGTGGAAAAAGGCCGTGTAAACTGGCCACTGTCTCTCCTCAGTGAACGGTATGATGCAAATTATGTTGCACCTACAGATGACAAGGTTAATCCGCCGACAGGTGCTGTGGTTGTTCCATACAGAGCAATTGCAGTTGTAGCAGCAGGTTTGATTTTGGCAGCTGCAAAGAAAAAACAGAAATAAATCCCAGACATAACAAAAATCGGACAGATTTTCCTGTCCGATTTTTTTATTATGCAAATGCTTCCTCCTTTAAATTGGATTTCAGGGTATAAGCGGCTTTTTGTTCTGCATATAGATACCGTAAGAAGAAACAGAGGAGGGAGAAGGATTTGAAAGGGATCCCCGAAGAGCGCGCTGTCATGTTGGGTAATTATATTGTGGATCATCAAGCTACCGTCCGGCAGGCAGCAAAGGTGTTCCATTTAAGCAAAAGTACGATTCATAAAGATGTCAGCTTCCGCTTACTGCAGATCAACCCCAATTTGCAGGCCGAGGTACAGAAGGTTTTGGATAAGAATAAAAAAGAACGGCATATCCGCGGCGGTATGGCTACGAAAAATAAATATACGCAGCTGCGTACACAGACAAGAAAATAACAAAACAGCCACCGTCCTGATCGACAGTGGCTGTGATTTTTTATATGAGTTTTTCAAAGGCATCTCTGGGGCTGCCCTCATAGTAGACAAGGCCGCAGAAAGCAAAGCCGGCTTTACGAATCAGGTGCTGCATCACTTGATTTTCTTTGTGGGTATCCACCCGAATACTGCCGATTGCCTTTTCTCGGCACAGATCTTCTGCCAATGCAAAGACGGCAGAACCCAGGCCTTGGCCTCGATAAGAGGCATCAATGGCGAGACGATGGATCACCATATACCGCTTGCTTTCCGTGAGCCAGCGGCCTTCGATCGTGGAATAAGCTGCTTCGCCATCGAAATCAATACAGAGATAAGCGGCAGGGCAGTCCTCCACACAAAGGAAATAAGCCTTTTCTTGTTCCATATCTTGATCAATATCCAAATAGGACGGGTAATCCTCGCTCCACTGCTCCAGTTTCTGCTGAAGCATAAAAGCTTTTCCGTCACGAATCATTTTCATCGCCTGATCTCTCTCGGATGGCTGTGCAAGCCGCAGGCTGAGCCTTTTGTGTTCTGTCATATTAGTTTTCCGCCTTATCAAATTCGTTGTTTGGAGGGCTTTCAGAGGGCGCTGCGTAGCGGCCAAACAGGACGGTAGCGTTGGTGTAGTACTCGCCATCGCGGATCTCGAAAAAGATGCCAACACCGATTTTCTCAGCTTCCGGCCAAGTTATGGTATCATAATGAGGCTCGCTGGCCTTCCAAAGAAGAAACCAGTCCTTTGCAGGGATTGGGTCCTGACTGTTGCCGCCGCCATCGGTCGTTTTTTCGCGGGCAAGAATCTCCCCGGCCTCAACCAAGCCTTTCACGGGAATATCCCGGGTCAGGACAGTAGCCCAACTGCTGCCGTCAGGGCGGGTATGGGACAGAGTTTGACTCTGCATGGTCTCGTCCTGGCACAGTTCCTTGCTGCGGATGCGGGCTGCGTTCTGCAGCATGGGGTCGTATTCCAATTCAACCAAACCAAGAGACAAACGCTCCTGATTGATCAGATTCAGCACTTGGTTTTCAATTTCCGTCAGGAAGCCATCGCCGCTGACACTTTCCTTTGTGGTCTGCGGATCAGAAGCCGGAGCATCAGCAGGCGGTTCTAACAGTTCATCAGAATCCTCTGGATGTTTTGGATCAGAGGGGAGCGTAGACTCTACCGGAGGGACAGGAGAAACAGCCTTTGCCGGGTCATCGCAGACAGGGGAATCCCCCTC
>JAGALG010000045.1 GCA_017848075.1 Oscillospiraceae bacterium
ACTAATTTGGTATACAATAGAATCAAATCAGAAACAAGAAAGGATGATCCTTTTTGAATAGAATCGTATACGCTGACAATGCGGCTACCACCCGCATCACCGAAGAAGTCCTGCAGGCCATGATGCCTTATCTGACGGAAAACTACGGCAACGCCAGCAGTCTTTATTCTTTGGGCGTAAAATCTGCTATGGCGATTGATAAAGCGCGCCAGCAGGTAGCTGCTGCCATCAATGCAGAACCTATGGAGATCATTTTTACCGGCTGTGGTACGGAATCGGACAACTGGCTGAAAACCTTTGCCCGCCGCCTTGCCAAAAAAGGAAAAACTCACCTGATCACCACCTGTGTAGAACATCATGCCCTGCTGCACAGCATGGCTCGACTGGAAAAAGAGGGCTTTACTGTTACCTATCTTCCTGTTAATAAAGATGGTTTTATCTCTGTGGAGGATTTCAGAAATGCCATCACTGAGGAAACCGGATTGGTTTCCATTATGTTTGCTAACAACGAAATCGGCACCATTCAGCCAATCGCCGAAATCGGTGCCATCTGCCGGGAAAAAGGCATCTGGTTCCATACGGATGCCGTTCAGGCTGTTGGTCATGTACCGGTGGATGTAAAGGCCATGAACATTGATATGCTCTCCCTGAGCGCACACAAATTCCACGGCCCGAAAGGTGTCGGTGTCTTCTACTGCCGCAAGGGAATTCCAATGGACAACCTGCTGGATGGCGGCGGTCAGGAACGGGGCAAACGAGCTGGTACGGAAAATGTAGCCGGTATCGTTGGTTTGGGTGCAGCAATTGAGATCGCTGTTTCCCACAGAGAGGAGCATGCAGAAAAAGTAAGCGCTCTGCGTGATCGTCTGATCGATGGTCTGCTGGCTGCTGTTCCAATGAGCAAGCTGAACGGTTCCCGGGAAAACCGCTTGCCGGGCAACTGCAACATTTCCTTTGTTGGTGTCGAGGGCGAATCCCTGCTGCTGATGCTGGATCATAACGGCATTATGGCATCCTCTGGCTCTGCCTGTGCTTCTGCTTCTCTGGATCCAAGCCATGTTCTCATGTCTCTTGGCATGAAACACGAAGAAGCTCACGGCTCTGTCCGCTTGACTCTCTCCGAAGAAAATACCGAAGAAGATGTGGACTACATCATCGAAGTCCTGCCAACCATTGTTGCGAACCTGCGCCGGATGTCTCCGCTGTGGGAAAGCATTCAGAAAGAAAATCAGAATTAGTTTTGTATATAGGAAGGAACGAAAACCATGATCTACTCTGCAAAAGTAATGGAACATTTCGCAAATCCCCGCAATGTGGGCGAACTGGCTGATGCCAACGGTATTGGTGAGATCGGCAACGCCAAATGCGGCGACATTATGAAAATTTACCTGAAAATTGAAAACGATATAATCGCTGATGTACGCTTTAAAACCTTCGGTTGCGGTGCAGCGATTGCTACCAGCTCCATGGCCACGGAACTGATCAAAGGCAAACCGCTGAGTGAAGCTCTCAAGCTGACCAATAAAGCCGTCGTTGAAGCTCTGGACGGTCTCCCACCAGTAAAAATTCACTGCTCTGTTCTGGCCGAACAGGCAATCAAGGCTGCGATTGCTGACTACTACACCCGTTTGGGCATTGACCCAACTCCAATCGTTGGTGTCATCGATACCGACCACGACCACCATGACCACGGCTGTGGCTGCGATGAATGTAATGTGTAAGAAAGTTTTGGTCGCCCTCAGCGGCGGCGTAGATTCTTCTGTCTGCGTTCATTTGTTAAAGGAACAGGGCTATGAGGTGGAAGGTGCAGTCATCGAGTTCTCACCTGCCCACAAAGGTGCAGTAGAGGCTGCCAAGCTCTCTGCTGAGCAGTTAGGTGTTAAACTGCATGTCATTGAAGCCCATGAATTGTTCCGCAAGAATGTCATTGAACCCTTCTGTCTGGAATATAAAGCCGGACGGACTCCAAATCCTTGCATCCTCTGCAATCCCAGCACCAAATTCCATCTGATTTGCGAAAAGGCCAAGGAATTGGGGATCCCCAAGATCGCAACCGGTCATTATGCCGGCATCATCCAAACAGAACGAGGCTGGCTGGTGAAGCGCTCTGCCTGTGTTCAGCGGGATCAGTCCTATATGCTTTATCGTTTGACTCAGGAACAGCTTTCCATGCTGATCCTTCCACTGGAAGGGCTGGAAAAGAGTGTTGTCCGTGAAATTGCCGCCAGCATAGGCCTGAGCTGTGCAGATGCACCGGACTCCCAGGAGATTTGTTTCATCCCCGATAATGATTACGCTGCTTACATCGAACGATATTATGGCAAGTCCAAGCAGGGCGACATTATTGATCCGGACGGCAAAGTTTGTGCCAGACATCAGGGCTTGCTACACTATACTGTTGGCCAAAGAAAGCATATTGGTGTGGCTTTGGGCTATCCGGTATTTATCAAAGCCATTGATCCGGAGAAAAACTGCATTTACTTGGCACGCACCGGTGAGGAATACGCCCCCGGCATCACCCTGAGTGATTGTGTCGCCTTCCCTCACGAACTGTGGGATCATGCTTCTGTCTCCGCTTTGGTGAAGATCCGCTCCCGCGCCAATTTGTCCCCCGCAACGATCCAACTGCAGGCTGACGGAACAGCTATGGTTCTTTTTGATGAACCCCAGCGCGCTCCCGCACCGGGCCAGTCCTGTGTGTTCTACACAGAAGATGGTTTTGTCTTGGGTGGCGGCTATATTCAGCAGCAAATTCTTTCATAAATATCACAATCGGACTGTTTCTTCAGAAACAGTCCGATTTCCTTTTTTATACTATAATTTTCCTTGATGGTCCCCATCAAATTTTGAGAAAGAAGGAATGGATAATCATGGAAAAGAAGAAAGTGAAAATCAAAGTCGCAAACAACAAGCAAGAAGCAACAACCGTTGGACAGTGGCTGGATCTGTGGCTGGAAAACTATGTCCGTCCAGGTATTCGCCAATCTACCTACGAAATCTACCGCGCCCATTTGAACAATCATCTGCTGCCTCGTTTAGGTCACTTCCAGTTGGACGAGCTGTCTGCCGCTGATATTCAGTTTTTCCTGCGGGATCTGCAGATCAATGGAAACCAGAAATCTCAGGGCCACGGCTTAGCGTCCAGCACCATCGTCTGCATCCGCAATTTACTGAAAACCGCATTGGAGCAGGCTGTTTATGAGGGAAAAATTGCACGGAATCCGGCCCGGCAGACCAAACCGCCAAAAGTAGAAATGCAGGAGATGAATGTTCTGACTCAGGAGGAGGTCAGATCTTTTCTTCAGCAATCCACCAACAGTCGCTATTATGCAGCTTATGTTCTGACTTTAACTACCGGAGTTCGCCGCGGTGAGGTGTTGGGTTTGTCCTGGCGCTCTGTCTACTTAGGAATCCCTTGGGGCCTTTTGGACAATCAGCTGCCATGGAAGAAAATCGCCAAGCTTCCCCGCTGGGATACAGAAGCACTGGGAAAATTGATCAAACGCAAACATATCCAGCTGCGCACAGACCCCTTCATTATGATCACACAGCAGCTCAGCGATCTCCGCAGCGGTCCCCAGTTGACCATGCCTAAAACCCGCCGTTCCCAGCGGATCACCGGAATCCCTATGGACACCGCACTGATGTTGATTTTCCAGCGCTGTATCCAAAAGCAGGAAAAGAAAACCGTTAGCAGCGACTACAATCCACAGGATCTGGTCTTTTGCGATAATAAAGGGCAGCCTCTCCATCCTCGTCACTTTACCCGTCTGTTCCAAAATGATCTGAAGCAGAGTGGTATTAAAAAAGTTCGCTTCCATGACCTGCGCCACACGGTTGCAACAATGCTTCTGGAAGATGGCAAAGCCATCAATACAGTACAGGAGATTCTTGGACACTATAACCCTGCTTTTACTGCCTCCCAGTATGGTCATGTAACCACTCGGATGCAGCAGGAAGCCACCGAGACATTGGGACTGGTACTGAAAAAGGCCAGAGAACCTGTCTCTGACCTTTAAAATTTAATCGTAAACTTCCAGTAGCCGCCAAATAGCAGCGTTGGACAGTAAAAAGCCCTGAACGGTCAGAGCAATATGTTCCTCGTCCATGACGGCCAAACCATGCTGGATCAACTGCTGCGCCTGTTGCTTCAGTGGAGCCAAATTGATCTCCGGATAGCGTTCCCTGCAATCCGCAAAACGCAGACCCTCATTCAGGCGTAGCCGCAGCATGGCATATTCAAAGAAGTCACCGCCTTCTTCATCCAACTGCCACAGCTGCCATGGATCCTCTGCCGTAGAAAAGCTCTCCAGATCCCGCTCAAAATATTTTCGCTGGCCTTTCCAGAAGGAATGAGCAGCCGGCCCAATGCCCAAATATTCGGAGCAATCCCAATAACGACTGTTATGACGGCTATGCAGGCCATCTTTGGCAAAATTGGAGATCTCATACTGGTGAAAACCGCGGCTCTCCAGCTCTTTTACTGCAAACAGGTATAAATCTGCAGACTGCTCCTCATCCGGGCAGAAGCGTTCCATCTGCTGACGGCCAAAGGGGGTATTCTCTTCCACCTTCAACAGGTAAGCAGAAATGTGTTCCACCACCGGGCAGAAAGTGTCGCAGAAGCGCAGGATCGCCTCTTCCGTTTGGCCGGGAGTTCCCAGCATCAGATCCACTGAAACATTCTCAAAGCCGGCAATGCGGCACAGCTCCACCGATTCTCTGGCCTGCTGAACAGAATGAAGGCGTCCCAATGTTTTCAGTTGCTCCTCTACTGCCGACTGTACACCAATGGAAATGCGGTTAAAACCGCCTTTGCGAAGTGTCCGCAGATCCTCCAGCGTCATAGCTGCCGGATTCGCTTCCAGTGTGATCTCACAGTCATCGCTGACCACATAACGCTTTCGCACTGCATCGATCATGGTCAACAATCTCTGTGCACCGAACAGCACCGGTGTTCCACCGCCAAAATAGATGGTATCTACCGGTAAATCTCGCTCCGGTGCCTTGCTCAATGCCCGAAGTACCGCCTCTGTGTATCGATTTGCCTGTTCTTCCGTGTAAGGTATGGAATAGAAATCGCAATAGGGACACTTGGAACGGCAAAATGGAATATGAAAATATAGTCCAAAACTCTTCGTCATTGTTTTCCTCTGTACAAAACCCTCCAAGGAATGTTCGATCTTTGGAGGGTCTGTTTTCTTTACTGAATTACAATATCAGAGATACCCAAAACTTCATTGGCTACCTCAGTCATCTTGCCTTTTGCAAAATCCATGTGCAGCAAAGTGCCGCCATTTTCACCATGATCTTTCAGAATATAGAGACCATTTTCGACTGCTACGGCATCGTGAACATTTTCTGCAATAATCTGCGGTTCCTTTTCGCTGTTGATCTCTTTTTCCAGCACTTGGCTATCCATGCTCATCAGATAGAGCTTATCCCCTGCCGTGCTAAGACCAATCACATACAAACCATCTGTGCTGTCATAGAGAGTAGAAGATGGCTTACCAAAAGGTTTCAGATTAAAGGTATTACCGCTCTGCTCCAAAACGGAACCATCACCGCTCAGGGTGTAACCGATTTCCAAACCGCTTTCGATTTTGGAAACCAAATCGTTGTCCAGAGCTACTTTCTCTGGTGCCTTCATGGAGCCAACGGTATATCTGTAGACCTGATCTCCCTGCGCCCAGTAGAAGGCACCGTCTTTTTCTGTCAGATAGTACAGACCCTCTCCGTACATGTAGCTTTCCGGAACATAGAACTCAGCTGCAATCTCAAAAACATTGCCGTTGGCATCTGCTGCACAGAAGCTGCCGTCCTCCCGAATAAAGTGGAACTGTCCCTTCTGCACAAGTGCCGGAATCACGGACAAATTACTCTGCTCGGTTACGACCATCTCGTTGGAATGTTCATTCAGCCAGGAATAACCCTTATTTACGGATTCAACTAAAGCAACCGCCGCATCGGCAATAAGCTGAGTGCTTTTGCTCTGCGGATCAAAGTGAATTACCTGTCCCACCGGATTCGCTACCAGATCGTCGATCACTGCCTGACCAATACAGGTTACTTCACCGCTGTCCTCATAGAACGACACCTCAGATACAGACTGAGCCACCTCCAGCAGTTCTCCCTTGGCCTGATCAGTAATATAAGAAAGGGTCACTGCACGGCCGCCGCCTTCCGGCATATCTACCACATAAATATGAGCGCCATCCGGAGATACAAAGTAAACCTCCGTCAGTGTGTTATCGAAGAAGTGAGCTTCTCCGTCAGACAAGTAGCCATTGCGAACGGTGTAACTGCTGCCGTCTGCGCTGAACTCTGCTGTAGCAAAGCCCAATACGGAATCATCATCGGAGCAGAAGGCCACCATTGCAAAATCTGCTTCGATCAAATCCGTTACCGCCGTCACCTGACCTTCGCTGTAACGATACTGTACCGTCATATTGTTCTCATTTTTCACATAATAAATGGAACGGTCAGAAGCACAGGTAATACCCTGTACGCCGCGATCGATCTCTACGGATTCACCATTTTGGAAGGAATACAGAATATAATCTGCTACTACAGCCTGACTACCGCTGTCATAGGAATTGAAGCTGCTCTGTAGGTACAGAACCTCTGAACCCAAGCGAGCAAAGTTTTCCGGTCCCATATAAGTGGAGCCTCCGCTGAGCGTCTGGGACAGCATTTCACTGAACAGCTGGTGAGAGGTCAAATCCTTCGCATTATTCAAATACATCGGAACGCTCTGCTGATTTTCTGGCAGCAAAACATGAATTCCCTGCTTATCATTGTATGCCAGCATGCTTCTCTGCTCTGCTACCTCCTCCAAAGAAAGAGTCGGCTTTTGGTTCTGTGTCGCAAACCAAACAGCGGATAGCGCAGTGCATGCCGCAACCACACAAGCGACCATCATAAGACCTTTTTTATTTTTCTTTTTTGTTTCACCACAAACGGGGCAAAGCAGTTCTCCCTCTGGAAGCTCTGCGCCACACTTAGAACATTTCATATATAAAGTCACCTTTCTTTTCACACGGTATCGTTTTTATTATACTGCAAGGAGCATACGCAAACAATAGATAGCCTGTAAATTTTCTATACGAATGATTGCATTCCGGGCTGAAATTTGCTATACTATATCAGTCCCCTGGAGGTATACCCAAGTGGTTGAAGGGTCCGGATTCGAAATCCGGTAGGTCGG
>JAGALG010000046.1 GCA_017848075.1 Oscillospiraceae bacterium
AACGGTACTGCAGTACTTTCTTCCAAAGCATTCGCTGAAGAATACGCTCAGAAAATGATCGACGATGGCGTTGACTGCGTAATTATGACCTCTACCTGAGGTACCTGCACTAGATGCGGCGCATCTATGGTTAAAGAGATCGAACGCGCTGGCCTGCCAGTAGTTCATATCTGTACTGTTACCCCAATTTCCATGACTGTTGGTGCTAACAGAATCGTTCCAGCTATCGCAATTCCTCACCCACTGGGCAACCCAGCTCTGGATCTGGAAGGCGAAAAACACATCAGAAGATGCATTGTTGAAACTGCTCTGAAAGCTCTCGAAACCGAAGTTGACGAACAGACCATCTTCGATGTTAAATACTAATATTCATTAGTATTCCACTTGGTATCAATGGGAGCCTGTTCTGCAGGCTCCCCATGATATAGACTAATTTATCACAAGGGAGATAATAACAATGGATATGCAGAACATTTATGACATCGTCATCATTGGTGGCGGCCCTGCTGGTCTTGCTGCAGCTCTCTACGCTGGTCGTGCAAGAATGAAAACTCTTCTGATCGAAAAAGCAAAATACGGCGGTCAGATCGCTATCACCAACGAAATCGAAAACTACCCAGGCGCAGTTGAAGAGGAATCTGGTCCTTCCCTGATGAAAAAATTCGAAGAACAGGTTATCAAATTCGGTGCTGACAGAGTATTCGATACCATCGTAGACGTTGAACTGGAAGGCAAAATCAAACACCTGAAAGGCAACAACGGCGACTACTACTCCAAAACCGTTATTATCGCTGCTGGCGCTTCCCCACGCCCAATCGGCTGCCCAGGCGAAAAAGAATTCACCGGTAAAGGTGTTTCTTACTGCGCTACTTGTGACGCTAACTTCTTTGAAGACTTCGAAGTATTCGTAGTTGGCGGCGGCGACTCCGCTGTTGAAGAAGCAATGTACCTGACCAAATTCGCACGCAAAGTTACCCTGATCCACAGACGTGACACTCTGAGAGCTGCTCAGTCCATTCAGGAAAAAGCTTTCAAGAACCCAAAAATGAACTTCATGTGGAACTCTGCAGTTGAAGAAATCAAAGGTGAAAACTGCGTTACCTCTATGGTTATCCGCAACACTGTTACCGGCGAACTGACCACTGTAGAAGCTGACGAAGATGACGGCCTGTTCGGTATCTTTGTATTCATCGGTTTCGATCCAAAATCTGAACTGTTTGAAGGCAAAGTTGCTATGGAAAACCGTTACATCCTGGCTGACGCTGATATGAAAACCAACGTTCCAGGTGTATTCGCTGCTGGCGACATCATCAAAAAATCCCTGCGTCAGGTTGTAACTGCTGCTGCTGATGGCGCTATTGCTGCTACTTCCGCACAGAAATACATCGAGGAGCACTTCGAAGACTAATTCTTCGATCCCCGATCTGATCTAATTAAAAATTCAAAGGAGATGTTCACAATGATCGAATTGAACAAAGAAAACTGGGAAGCTGAAATCGTTAATGGCGAAGGCTTTATTTTCGTAGACTTCTACGGCGACGGCTGCGTACCATGCGCTGCTCTGATGCCACACGTTCATGAGCTGGCTGACAAATATCATGACTCCGCTCTGAAATTCTGCGCTATGAACACCACCAAAGCTCGCAGACTGGCTATCAAAGAAGGTATCATGGGTCTGCCAGTAATGGCTATCTACAAAGACGGCAAACAGGTTGAAGCTCTCGTTAAAGAGGACTGCACCCGTGAATCCATCACCGCTCTGGTAGAAAAATACGTAAAATAATCTCGGTGCACTGAATTAGTCATAAAGGTTAGTTTTTTCCGGCGAGGAGTATAATAGCTAAAAATTATTCTGCTCGTAAAAATTTTTAATCGAATGTAAGCCATTAAACAGGAAACTGTTTAATATAAACACAATTTTTGAAAATTTTAAGAAGGAGGTAAGTCTAAAATGGGATTTTTAGAAGGTAAAAAAATCATCATTATCGGCGACCGTGACGGCGTTCCAGGTCCAGCAATCGAAGAATGCGTAAAGACTGCTGGTGCTGAAGTTGTTTACTCCTCTACGGAGTGCTTCGTCTGAACTGCTGCAGGCGCAATGGACTTGGAAAATCAGAAAAGGGTACTCAATTTGACCGAAGAACACGGTGCAGAAAACATCGTTGTTGTTCTGGGTGCTAGCGAAGGCGAAGCTGCAGGTCTTGCAGCTGAAACCGTAACTGCAGGTGACCCTACTTTTGCAGGTCCATTGACAGGAGTCCAGTTGGGACTCTCCGTGTTCCATGTTTGCGAACCAGAAATCAAAGACGAAGTAGATGCTGACGTTTATGACGAACAGGTTGGTATGATGGAAATGGTAATGGATGTTGACGATATCATCTCTGAGATGTCTTCTATCCGTGACGAATTCTGCAAATACCTGTAATCGGTAATCTAACCGGGATATTTTAGGGTGGCTTGACGAGCAATCGTCAGGCCACCTTTTTCTTATGCTTTGAAATATGCGAATTGGCTCAAAGAACAGACAAATTGGTCAATAAGTTGCAAATCAGAGGCACTTATACACATTTTGCACAATGTTGTGAAGAATAATTTGTCATTTTGCCATGTGATATTTCGATGACAAACTCGTTGCTAAATGATATAATTTATTCGAGGGCGTATGCCCTAAAAGCGCAAAAAATGGACAAAGTCCAAATAAAATTGAGAGGCGTGAATACAATGAACTGTGTAATTAAAGGTGCTAGCTACATTCTGGCTCATACCCCTGATATGGTCCTGGAGAATGGTACTACCCAGACTACCGAAAAAATTGTAAACCCAAACTCTGACTACCTGAAAGAGCTGCCAAGCCATCTGAGATCTTACGAAGATGCAGTTAAATACCTGCCAAACCAGACCTACATTGGCAACATGCATCCAGACGAGCTGGGCGCAATCCCACAGCCATGGACTGATGCTCGCGTAGAAGGCCTGGACAAACGTACCGGTAAATACGGCGAAATCATGCCACAGGAAGAATTCTACATCCTGATGCAGGCTTGCGACGTATTCGAGCTGGTTCGTCTGGACAAAGACTTCGTTGCTGCTCACAAAGAAGCTTTCCTGGCTAACCCAGTAATCGACGAATCCATCGCTGCTCGTGTACACGAAGGCGTTGACGCTTCCGAAGTAGAACACTTCGTAAACGACGAACATGCAGAACCTCTGTACCACAACCACAAACTGGTTGGTTATGTTAAGAGAGCTCATGACGTAGACGTTAACCTGTCTGCTCATGTAATGCTGGAAAACATGGTTTCCAAAGCTTCCGCTGTTCTGTCCCTGCTCCACCTGCTCCGTCAGGAAGGCGTAAACAAAGAAGAAATCACCTACGTTATCGACTGCTGTGAAGAAGCTTGCGGCGATATGAACCAGAGAGGCGGCGGCAACTTCGCTAAATCTATCGCTGAAATCGCTGGCCTGCAGAACGCAACCGGTTGCGACGTTCGTGGCTTCTGTGCTGGTCCTACCCATGCATTCATCAACGCTGCTTCCATCGTTAAAGCTAACACTCATAAACATGTAGTTGTTCTGGCTGGTGGTTGTACCGCTAAACTGGGTATGAACGGTAAAGACCATGTTAAAAAAGGTCTGCCAATCTACGAAGATATGATCGGTGGCTTCGCTATCCTGCTTGGTCAGGACGACGGTATCAACCCAGTAGTTGACACCGAACACACCGGCCGTCATACTGTAGGTACCGGTTCCGCTCCACAGAACGTAACCTCTTCTCTGGTTACCGCTCCACTGGAAGCTGCTGGTCTGAAAGTAACTGATGTTGATAAATACTCTGCAGAAATGCAGAACCCAGACATCACCAAACCTGCTGGTGCTGGTGACGTTCCTCTGGCTAACTACAAAATGATCGCTGCTCTGGCTGTTAAGAAAGGCGAACTGGAGAAATCTCAGCTGGCTACCTTCCCAACCGAGCACGGTATGGTAGGTTGGGCTCCAACTCAGGGCCACATTCCATCTGGTGTTCCATACATCGGTGTTTGCCGCGACGATATGCTGGCTGGCAAAATCAAACGCGCTATGATCATCGGTAAAGGTTCTCTGTTCCTCGGCCGTATGACCAACCTGTTCGACGGTGTATCTGTAATGATCAACGCTAACGAAGGCATCAAAGAAGAAGCTGGCGCAGTTTCTCAGGAAGAAATCAAATCCCTGATCGGTAAAGCAATGAAAGACTTCGCTGCTTCCCTGCTGGCTGCTTCCGAAGACGCTGAATAATTTCGAGCGTCAAGCTTAAGTTATTATCATTACATTACGCACTTGCCCATAGCTGACTATGGGCGGTGCCACCCGAAAGGAATGAGACAATACAATGGCTAATCAGATCGAAAAAATGATTGCTCAGACTTTCATGGACATTGCTGATGGTCTGGAGACTGGCTCTTTCGGTAAAAGAGCTAAAATTGCTGTAACCGGTATCGGCTCCGAACACGGTGAAGCAAACTCTGTAGCTGCTGCTAACCTGGCTGCTGACAGAGGTGTAGATGTAACTCTGATCGGTACTGCAGAAGGCGAAAAATTCACCACCTGCAAAGTTGCTGATGAAGATGAAATGTACAAAGAAATGGAAAAAATGCTGGATACCGGCGCAATCGATGGCTGCGTAACCATGCACTATCCATTCCCAATCGGCGTTTCTACTGTTGGCCGCGTAGTTACCCCAGGTAAAGGTAAAGAGATGTTCATCGCTACCACTACCGGTACCTCCGCTACTGATAAAGTAGAAGCTATGATCAAAAACGCTATCTACGGTATCATCACCGCAAAAGCTTGCGGCATCAAAAACCCAACCGTAGGTATTCTGAACATTGACGGTGCTCGTCAGTGCGAAGGCGCTCTGAAAGAACTGCAGGCTAATGGCTTTGACATTACCTTCGCAGAATCTTCCCGTGCAGATGGCGGCTGTGTAATGCGTGGTAACGACCTGCTGGTTGGTGCTTGCGATGTTATGGTTGCTGACTCCCTGACCGGTAACATTCTGATGAAAATGATGTCTTCCTACTGCACCGGCGGTTCCTACGAAGCTACCGGTTACGGCTACGGCCCTGGTATCGGCGAAGGCTACGACAGACTGGTTATGATCGTTTCCCGTGCATCCGGTGCTCCTGTACTGGCTAATGCTATGGAATACGCTTCTCAGCTGGTAAAAGGCAACTATAAGAAAGTTGCTGCTGAAGTATTCGAAGCTGCTAACAAAGCTGGCCT
>JAGALG010000047.1 GCA_017848075.1 Oscillospiraceae bacterium
CAACAGCTGCTTTTTCTCCTGCTCCTGGAGCCTCAGCTGCTCCAAATGTTCCAGAATCTCGGCAACAGAGGGTTCCTCCGCAGCCTGAAGAACTTGCAAGCTCTCATCCTCAGCACAGTCCAGCTGCTCCACACAAGAGCGCATCAGCTGAAGATTCCATTCAATGTTATGGCGCAGCTCCTCTGCCTGCTCGCCCAGTCGCTGCGTCAGGCGATCGTATTGCTCGGTGGAAAAGATTTGGCGGAAGATATCCTGTTTCTCTCGGCTGCTGGCCTCCAAAAAGCGGCGAAATTCGCCCTGCGCCAGCATCACGATCTGTCGGAACTGCTCATAGCTCAGTCCCAGCAGACTGCTGATATAATCGTTGGCCTCCCGACCTTTCAGGACGCTTTGATCAGGCAGGGTCAGCTGTACATCAGCAGGGATCTCCCGCAGCTCCTTCTTTCGGGGAGCTAAAATCTGCTGTTTTGGTGTGCGCTCGACAGAGTAGACTTTGCCACCTACCTCAAAGCGAAAAAGGACGGAGCACTTTTCCGAAGGCTGGGCGTACTGACTACGGAAGCTGTCGCTTTTGCGGGTCTGACCGCTGGCCTGTCCATACAGGGCGAAGGTGATGGCATCGAAAAGGCTGGTCTTACCGGAGCCGGTCGGCCCGGAGATCAGAAAAATATGATTGTGTCCCAAAAGAGAGAAATCAAGCTGCACCGTTCCGGCATAGGGGCCGAAGGCGCAGAGCGTCAGTTCCAAAGGCTTCATGCATCCACCTCCATGTGATCAATAATACCGTGGAGCAGCTCCCGGCGTACTTCCGGAGCGTCTTCACCGTAGATTTCCTGATAAAAGCGGAGAAACAGCTCCTCCATGGGTTCTTCTTTGGCGTCGTAGCGCTGGATCTCGCCCTGCTTTCCGCTTTGGCGGAAGCTGAGTCCCAAGATATGAGGATAAACCGCACGCAGGCGGTTCATTGCATGAAGCACCGGGGAATCATCCTCCAGCTGAGCGAAAACATAGTCCTCTGAATGGCGTGGCTGCTCCAGCAGTTCCTCTACCGTGCCTTTGATGATGCAAAGATCCCGCAAAGGCTGGATTGGCAGGGAAGTGATTTCCACAGAACCTTTCTCGTTCAGATCGACAAGCAGGAATTCCTTCCGCTGCGTGGCTTCCGACACAGAATATTTCAGCGGAGAGCCACTGTAACGGGCCTGTTTCAGGCCGGCGCTCTGTCCATGATGAAGATGACCCAGAGCGATATAATCAAATTCTGCCGCCGGAGACAGGTCGCAGAGCTCGCTGGGGCCTACGGCGTGTTCCGATGTGGAGAAGCTGGCCTCACCGCGATTGGTCATAAAGAAACCGTGGGCCAGCAGTACATTGCGCTGGCTGGGATCAAAGCGGCTGCGATTTTCCTCCATCAGAGCCTGAAAGGCCTGACTGAAACCGGAAAGCTCCGGCTGCTCCAGCTGCAGACGAATCTCATGGGGAACAAAATAGGGCAGCAGGAAAAAGTTTACTGGGCCATAAGAATCCTGCAGGGTAACTTTTTTAATTTCTTTTTGAACAGAACCAGCCAAATAAAGACCGCAGGCCTCAAACAGGCTGTTGCCGTAGTCAATGCGGCGAGGGGAGTCGTGATTCCCTGCAATCGCCAGAACCGGTACTTTGCAGTCAAAAATCAAATGATGGAACACTTCATCCAGCAGTGCCACCGCTTCAGCAGATGGGGCAGAGCGGTCATAGAGATCACCGGAGACAACAACAACATCTACCTTCTGTTCCTTTACGGTGCGGTAAAGCTGCTCAAAAAAGTATCGCTGATCCTCCAGCAGGGAATAATCAAACAGGGCTCGGCCAATATGCCAGTCCGAGCTGTGTAAAATACGCATGGAATACTCCTTTCTGCGGACGCTGCAGCCAGACTTTGCCCGCACACTTGCTGATTGTAGTATACCATGAAAGAAAAAAGTATGCTATACTATAAAAAGATATGACAGCAAGAAAGGAGCTGAGCCTATGCTGTACCCGCTGTTGGGCGGAGCCGGAAGCGGAAAGACCAGTTATATTGTGGAACAGATCAAAGAACTGTGTGCCAAAGGGG
>JAGALG010000048.1 GCA_017848075.1 Oscillospiraceae bacterium
AAATCCGTCTCTCATCACGACAAAACGGCTCAGGAGGGCTTTGCTTCCGCTAGCCATATCCGCTCCCTGCTGCTGCAGGGACAGCTTGAAGAAGCCAAGGAACTGGTTCCTGAGTCCTGTCATTCTTTGCTGGATACCTCTCCCGTTTCCGTAGATGACCGAATTGTTCTTGCGCGTCTGCGTACTCTCAGCAAGGAACAGCTTGCTTCTCTGCCGGACTGTTCGGAAGGGCTGGAAAATCGTCTGTATCAGGCCATTCGCGACAGTATTTCCTTGGAAGAAATTTGGGATAAAACCAAATCCAAACGCTATTCTCTGGCGCGTATTCGCCGCCTGTGTATGAATGCCTACCTTTCTGTAGAAGGCGATCTCCATCAGCAGTTGCCGCCTTATCTCCGTGTTCTGGGCTTCAATGAAAAAGGGCGGGAGATTCTTGCTGCCATGCGAAAAAGTGCGAAGCTCCCTGTGTCCTCTTCCCTTGCAGACCTGTCATCTGTCTCGGACTTATCCCAGCGCTTTGCTTCTCTGGAAGCTCAATCTGTGGATTTGTATAATCTCTTTGAAGCAGAGCAAAAGCCCTGTGGACAGGATTACCGTTTCTCCCCAATCCGCAAATAATATGTTCCAAAAAGTCCCCTTTCCTGTGGAAAGAGGACTTTTTGTTTTTCTGTAATAGAAACCCAACATGCAGGATATACTGAAAACAGACGCTATGTCCGATGACGCAGAACGATCGGGTGTAAAATCTGCATCGCCTTCTGTGCTTGATTTCTTGGCAGCAGGAAAGAAAGCCTCCGTTCTCCCAGCCAACTGCTGCGGCAGGGAATCTCCGCTTCCTGCAAAGCAGAATCACATTCCTGCTTCAGCTGCGGAATCGCAGTCAGGCCATTTCCCACAATCGTAACTTTTGCATAATTTTCATCCAGCAAAGCACCCAATCTCAGCCGCTTCAATCCCTCTGTTACCGCAGAGCGTTGATGGCTGCTGATAGCAAAGCACAGCTGACCTGCAGCAGGCTGTTCTGCCAAATCCGGACGGATCTCCTGGCGGTACAAATCCGTCATCAAACGACCTGCATCCTCCAGCGTAATATGAGGGATAACATAATACAAGGTCGTCTGATCTGCTGTCAGTCCACGCAGAGATGGGGAGCTGTCCCGCAGGCTGCGTACCAGTGTTCCGGGGGCCTCGTTGAGACTGGACAGCACCTCCAAGCAGACCTGCTCCTGCTTTGCCAATTCCACCGATCGGTAATGGAGAACCTTCGCTCCCATAGCGGCCATCTCCAGCATATCCTGATAGCTAATCTCCTGCAGCTTGACGGCTTCTTCCACAATACGGGGATCTGCGGTATACACTCCTTCCACATCCGTGAAGATTTGGCAGCGATCCGCTTTCAAAGCCGCCGCCAAAGCCACCGCTGTGGTATCGGAGCCTCCTCGGCCTAATGTTGTGATCTCGCCATTCTCTGTAACCCCCTGGAAACCAGCAACAATGACAACTTTTCCTTCATCCAACAGCTGATGGATCTTTCGGGTATCGACCCGCAGGATTCTTGCATTCTGATGGCTTCCATCTGTATGGATTCCCACCTGCCATCCGGCCAGCGATACCGCTGGACAGCCTAACTGCTGTAAAGCCATCGCCAACAAAGAGATCGACATCAGCTCTCCCGTAGACAGCAGCATATCCATTTCCCGCTTTGAGGGAGATTCACAAATTTCCAGCGCTTTTTCGATCAGTCCATCGGTAGTCTTTCCCTGTGCTGATACGACGACCACGATCTGATGGCCCTGCTGCTGATCCCTTCGGATACGCTGAGCCACATGAAAGAGCCTCTGTATGTCCCGAACTGAGGACCCACCGAATTTTTGCACGATCAGACTCATACTCTCACCACTTTCTGCATAAGTTCCATTCATACATCAAGGTTTCTTTTACCAGTATATGCATGGCGCAGAAAATCGCCCTTTGCTGCAGGAAAAAAGCCACCGGTCTCCCGGTGGCTTGGTTTTGTTCAATCAGGAAATGCGGCTGACACGGATCACGCCGCGGCACTGATGCAGGCGCTCCATCAACATGCTTTCTTCCAATGTCATATCTGTGGTGCGAACCGAAATAGTTGCCGGTGCGGCTCCATCAGAAGGAATATTCTGATTTACTGTCACAATATTGGCCCCACATTCGTAAAGCGTATTGATAACAGCCGATAACACACCCGGCGTATCCTCCAAAGAAAAATAGAAAGTGACAACTGCGCGGTCTGCCATCCGATATTCCAGAATTTTATCCTTATACTTGTAGAAGGCGCTGCGAGACAGCTGAGCCATTTCCGAGGCCTCAGAAGCATTCCGAGCCTTACCGGTGGCCAAAAGGCGCTTGGCCTCCAGCACTTTCATAAAAATCTCCGGTACTGCGTCTTCCTCCACCAGATAGAATTTTTTCTCTTTCATGGCTTTCTTCCTCCTTTCGCCTGTGGATCCTGTTATCTTCTGATACAAATTATAACACATTCCACCCTGTGTGTACAGATGTTTTTATTTTCGAGGTAGAATTTTTTAAAATTATTCCATGCAATAAACCATTTTTCAGAACTTATAGAGAATAAAAAGGAGAATGATCTTGGACTTCCATCGTCAAAAAGCCTTTATTTGGAACTCCCTGTTCTGGCTGTTGGTTCTCTTATGGACGCTGGCAGCCATTCAATTTTTACTTCCTGCTACCTTACCCTTTTGGATGGGACTGGCCGTCGCATGGCTGCTGAAGCCAATTACCCTTTGGCTGTCTCATGTTCTGAACTTCCGGAGGAAAAGTGTAGCTTTTTCTGTGCTGCTTCTGTTTTACCTGCTGTTGGGTTTTCTTCTATGGGGACTTTTCTTTCTTTTGATTCAGCAAAGCAGTTTCTTTCTGGAACAGCTGCCCACTTTTTACTCCGATAATGTTCAGCCTTTTTTTCATCGCTGCGCTCTGACCATCAACGGTGTACTGGACGATTTTTCTCCACAGACTGCCCGACTTCTGGTGGAAAAATCCGCCCAATTCACTGACAGTCTTTCCAAACAGCTGGCCGCTTTCTCGACGGATGCCCTCGCACAAGCAACCTCTGTCGCCAAAAAAATCCCATTTTGGCTGACTACACTTGCTTTTTCCATCCTCTGTTCCGTCTTTATCTCCATGGACTATAATGCTGTCGCTTCCTTTCTTCTTCGTCAGTTTCCGCCCAAGCTGCGTCCCCTCCTGCTGCGCTGTAAAGATTTCCTTTTTGGCAGTCTGTTGGGCATGCTGAAAGCCTATTCCATCCTGCTTCTGCTCACCTTTGCTCAGCTGTGGATCGGTTTTTGGCTGCTTGGAATTGGGCAACCGTTGCTGTGGGCTCTGATTTTAGCTCTGCTGGATTTTCTTCCTTTTATCGGCACAGGTCTGGTTCTGATCCCTTGGGGGATCTTTCAGCTTCTCAACGGCCGCAGCGCACTTGGAATCGGTCTTCTGATTTTATACGCCATCCTCACTGTCGTGCACAATCTGATGGAACCAAAGCTGGTCAGCAGCTCTACCGGCCTTCACCCTTTGGTGACTCTGGTCGCTATGTATGCCGGTCTGCGCTTTTTCGGTTTTGCCGGTTTATTGGCAGCACCGCTGATCGCTCTTTTACTCTGCTTTTTACAGCGAGAGGGACAATTCCGTTTTTACCGATAAAAAAAGCTCTGCCTTACGGCAGAGCTTTTTCAACTTATTCCATTAGTAGCCCAGAACCATCTGATCAGCAGCAAAGCGCTTGATTGCGCTTTCGTTGAATTCGATATCCAGAGTTTCGATATAAGCATCCATGTATTCGTTCATTTCATCATATTTCAGATTGTACAGAATAACATCTCTCTGGGATTCGAAGTCTGCTTCGTCTGCCATCTGGTCTGCACGGCAGCAGAGAACGATATACTCATCGGTCTCCACCGTTTCCAGAACACCGAAGTCAGCACCTTCCAGACGGGTGATTACTTCTTCCGGCAGGTCGGTATCGTTTTTGTTGATATAGGTATAACGGCTGCTGGTAGTATCGATTTCCTCGGTGGAGTATGGATCATTTTCGATCTCATATGCGATCATAACCTCATTGAAGGTGCTGCCGCTGCCCATCAGGTTTGTTGCCTGTTCGATCCAGTAAGCAACCTGTTCTTCCACTTCTTTCAGCGCAGTCTCGTACTCTTCTTTTGCAGCAGTTTTTTCTTCTTCTGTAGCGTCTTCTGCCAGTTCTTCTTCAACTGGTTTGTTGAAGAGGATCACGCCAGCTTTCAGGTAGTCCTCGCTAAAGATGGTACGCAGTTCTTCTTCGCTTACTTCCTTCTCGCCGCCCTCGCCGTAAATGGCTTTGAATACTTTTTCGCTGAGCAGGGAAGCCTCATAGCTCAGTTCCAGAGAATCTTTGCTGATACGGTTTGCTTCGTACAGATTGCCGTAGGTCTCCCAGTCCGCATCGATTGCAGTTTCCAGTTCAGCCATTTCTTCTTCATCCAGAGAAATGCCCAGTTCCTCTGCTTTTTTCAGGTAGCTGAGGATCTCGATGGTGTAGTCTTTTGCGTAGGTCACAAATTCTTCTTCGGTTGTTTCATCCAGATAATCAGCACCGCCGTATGCGTAGCCATAGGTGCAGTTCTGCAGCATGGTTGCAGCATAAACACCTGCAGGAATTTTCAGATCACCGCTTTTTGCGATCCAGCTGGCATCGCAGCCGGTCATAGTTGCTGCCATGGCCATAGCCAGAACAGCACAGCTTACTTTTTTCAAACCTTTCATTGGGTTCGAACCTCCTATATTATAAAAATCATTGCTTTTGGCTTTATTTCGCCATATAAATACCAAGATATTATACACCACTTTCCTGAAAATGTCCATAAAAAAGCATGAACAGGCTGTAAATCCTTTTAAAAAAGAAAACCATCCCGAAGGATGGTTTTCTGTGTTACAGGAACAATGGCGTCGCCAAATTGAAGCCCAAACCAATCAGCAAGATGCCAAGAACGACGACGCTGACAAAAGCTGCCAACAGCTTTGGCTTGATCGCCTGTTTCAACATAATAATAGACGGTAGGGACAAGGCCGTCACTGCCATCATAAAGGACAGGATTGTACCCAGACCTGCTCCCCGAACCCAAAGAGCCTCCGCGATTGGGATGGTACCAAAAATATCCGCATACATCGGCACACCTACGGCTGTCGCCAAAACAATAGAGAAGGGATTCCCACTGCCCAGCAGATTGACCACCCATTCTTCCGGGATCCAGTTATGGATCACGGCACCAATTCCAACACCAATCAGCACATACTTCCAGACCTTACGGATGATGGACAGCACCTGATTTTTACCATAGATGCAGCGATCTTTCCAGCTCAGTTCCTGCTGAGCCGCCTCCACTGCGGGAGCAAGGCGGATAAATTCCTCTACCTGATCCTCCATACCCATTTTATCCAAAAGAGCGCCTCCCAGAACCGCCAGTACAATACCAACGATCACATAAGCCAGAGCAATCTTCAGCCCAAAGACACTGAGCAAAAGGAGAAAGGCTCCCAAATCCACCAGCGGAGAGGAAATCAGGAACGATAAGGACACACCCACCGGCACGCCTGCGCTGGCAAATCCGATAAAAATCGGAATAGACGAACAGGAACAGAACGGCGTTACCGTTCCCAGCAAAGCGCCCATCAGGTTGGCAGTGATCCCTTGGAAGCGGCCCAAAATTTTTCGGGTACGCTCCGGTGGGAAGTAGCTCTGCACATAGGATACAGCAAAGATCAGCACAGAAAGCAGGACAAATATCTTAATAGTATCATACACAAAGAACACCAGGCTGTGTGCCAAACGGCCCTCCATGTTCAGTCCCAACAGAGAAAACAATGCATGAACAGCTTCTTTCAGCCACTGCATACCGAGAAGCTGTTTTTCAATGAAGTTCCACATTGTGCGCCTCCTTTACAGCAGCTTCTCCAGCTGCTGTTTCACTTCTGCTGTGCTGGCCGCCTGACCACTGATGATCAATTTACCGTCCACCATGAGGGAAGGTGCAGTCATAACACCCAGCAGAATAATATCTTTCAAGGAACTGATCCGCTGAATCTGTGCTTCGATCCCCAATTCTTTCAGAGCTTCTTCCGTGCTGGCCTTCAGTTTGTCACAGTCTGGGCAGCCGGCACCAATCAATTTAATATCCATACGCTCTCCCCCTTAGTTTTTCAGTTTCATTGGCAGACCCACAATCTCCTTCCATGCGGTATCGATGGGCCGAATGATCTGTGGGCCAATTTTAGAGATAAAGACCAGATGAGATTCTGCCTTTGCCTCACAAGGCTTATAGTCGATCTTTTTACCCACTACATCCACCTGCTGCCAGCCATCATCCAGCTGGAAGAAGCCTTTGATGCGGTAAGCATGAGGAATGATCTGCTGCAGGAAGACTTCCAGTTTTTCTTTGGGAGCCACTCCATCAAAGTTCAGAGACATGGTCTTTGGTTTGGTATCCACCGAGTTGGTGGTCGCCTCCGACTGGGCCCATTGTTTTGCCATCAGATCCTGTGTCAGGAAGGTTGTGCCGATGTCACCGAAGGTTGTGGTATCAATATCACAGATTGGATTGTACTTGCGAACCGTTTCGATTACTTTGCTCAGCTGTTCTTCCTCAACCAGATCCACTTTATTGACAACCGCACGGTGACAGTGCTTCAGCTGGCGGTCAACGGTGATTTCGTCAGCCACCTGCTCCAGGAAGTTCACTGCATCCACCAGGCAGATTACACCGCTCATCTCATAGACATCGCCGGCCATGACTTTTACACCCTCCAAAATCTCATCAATGTTGGATGGGTCGGCCAAACCGGAGCTTTCTACAAAGAGATACTCAATATCCTGCTTACTCATCTCAGCCAAAGCCTGAGCAAACTTCAGCTGCAGACAGGTGCAGAAGATGGAACCACGGGTCAGTTCGGTCATAACCAAGCCGTCCCGTTTCAGAATTTCACTGTCCACATCGATGCGGCCAAACTCATTCTGCAGAACACCCACTTTATGGCCGGACAGATTGTCTAAAATTTTTAAAAGCATGGATGTTTTGCCGGAACCCAAAAAACCGGTCAGTACATAGAGTTTAATTTTCTTTGTTGTTTCCATTGTTTCTTCCTCCTTACAGCAGGTACACTGTCCCTGCTCCCATTCATCTCTGGATTTTCCACAGAGCACGCAATGCTGCTGTGGAATCGCGTCCAACAGTTTTGTAAAATATGCTCCTGCACTTTTCAGTGCTTCTTCATCCAGGCTGTAATAGGTCCATTTTCCCTCTCGGCGGGAAGAAACTAAGCCAGCGCCGGTCAGATTTTTCATATGATAGGACAAGGTCGGCTGTGTGATTTGGAATTTCTCCAAAATCTTGCAGGCGCACAGCTCACCCATAGTCAGCATTTCCAGGATCTGCAGACGAGTCTCATCACTCAAGGCCTTAAAGCAGGCCACCTGTTTCTGATAGTTTGAATCCATCGATTGCCCTCCCTCTTATTCTCATATCGAATATTTTCTATCTGAATGGTAGCATACAAATAGAACATTGTCAATACGAGAAACATAAAAGTTCCTCCGGAAATGATTTCCGGAGGAACTTCATTAGGCTTCTTTCGATTTTTTGAACTGATCCATGGTCTCCAGCGCCAAGCGCATGGCTTCCACAGGTTTTTCTCCCTTCAAAACACGCACGGCCAGATAGGGCTCTTTTCCTACATTGACCATAACCCGACCTTTCAGCGCTGCGGCCAAATGGCTGGCCAGCTCCAGATCAAAGTTTTCCTGCAGGAAGATCAGGCCGTCATTCTTCTGAGAAATCTTATTGATACCCAATCTGGCAGCTGTATTCCGCAGCAGGGAAACATCCACCAAACCCTGTACCGAAGACGGTGGATCACCGAAGCGGTCAATCAGTTCATCCAGTACATCCAGCGCATCCTCTTTGGTTTCGATGGCGGCAATTTTCTTATAGATATCGATTCGCTGGGTCAAGTCTGCAATGTATTCCTCCGGAATATGAGCTCCGATACGGATATCCACCTGACACTCCTCGGATTTATACTGCACTTCCTTGCCCTGTCCAATGGCAATGGCCTCGGACAGCAGCTTCATATACAGCTCATAACCAACAGCTTCCATATGACCATGCTGCTGAGCGCCCAAAATATTGCCGGCGCCGCGGATCTGCAAGTCTCTCATGGCAATGCGGAAACCGGAACCAAAGGTAGTAAATTCCCGAATGGCAGATAAGCGCTTGGTAGCCACTTCGTTGAGCGCTTTACCTGCTTTTACCGTCAGGTAAGCAAAGGCTCGGCGGCTGGAACGGCCGACACGACCACGAATCTGATACAACTGGGACAAACCTAGGCGGTCAGCATCTTCGATAATCAGTGTATTGGCATTGCTAACATCGACACCGGTCTCAATGATGGTGGTGCAAACCAGCACATCGATCTCATGCTCCAGCATCTTTTTCCACACTTTGGACAACTGCTCCTCACTCATTTTACCATGGGCATAGACCACACGGGCC